>NZ_JBHJUK010000001.1:0-264029 GCF_042266225.1 Kitasatospora sp. NPDC056181 | reverse complement strand
GCGGTGGACGTCCTGCACCGGTTCGAGCCATCGCCTGATGGGCGGGCCGAGTACCTGAGCTTGCTGTGCCGCTGCGGTGCCGTTGCGTGCCCGTCCGCTCCGCCCGTCCGCTCCGCCCGTCCGCTCCGCCCGTCCGCGGACACGGCGAAGGCCGGGGTCCGCGGACGATTCCGCACACCCCGGCCTCCGACTGCCTCGACCTACCTCGAACTGCCTCGGGCGAACGAGATGGGCACGACGGCTCAGTGACCGCCCTGCTCCGCCAGTCGCTTGATCGACGCGGTGACCTCGGCCTCGGCCTCGGCGCGGCCGACCCAGTTGGCGCCCTCGACCGACTTGCCCGGCTCCAGGTCCTTGTAGACCTCGAAGAAGTGCTGGATCTCCAGGCGGTCGAACTCCGACACGTGGTGGATGTCCTGCAGGTGCTCCCAGCGCGGGTCCGTCGCCGGGACGCAGAGCAGCTTGTCGTCGCCGCCGGCCTCGTCCGTCATCTTGAACATGCCGATGACGCGGCACTTGATCAGGCAGCCCGGGAAGGTCGGCTCCTCCAGGATGACCAGGGCGTCCAGCGGGTCGCCGTCGTCCGCGAGGGTGCCCTCGACGTAGCCGTAGTCGGCCGGGTAGCGGGTCGAGGTGAACAGCATGCGGTCAAGGCGAAGACGACCGGTCTCGTGGTCGACCTCGTACTTGTTGCGCGAGCCCTTAGGGATTTCGATAAGGACGTCGAACTCCAACGGTTCCTCCAAGGTAGGGACTGACAGAATCCAAGTGTCTCCTACGGGAGTGAGTGCTCAGGAAAGGGGCCGGTCGGTGGGCGCAGGGGTCGGGGCGGGGCACCGCCGAAGAGGGACGGCGGCGGGGCTGTTCGGGGCGGTGCTCCTGGTCGCCGGGACGGTCCTGTCCTCGGGCGGTGGCGCGTACGCGTCGCCGTCACCGTCGTCGGGCGGGCAGACCACCGGCCAGGGGGAGGGCGAGGACCGGGACGGCAAGCACGGCGAGAAGGGCGACAAGGGCAACGGCGACAAGGGCAGCAACGGCGACAAGGGCCCCGGCAACAACGGCAACAACGGCAGCAACGGCAAGGGCAAGGGGCGCACCGGCGCCACCGAGACGCCCCACCCGGGCGGCACCGGGACGGCCGCCGCCGCCTCGCCGTCCGCCGGCCGTCCGGCCCCCGCCGCCGGCGCCGTGCTGGCCTCCGCCGAGACCGGCCCGGCCGCGGGACTGCCCACCACCCAGGGCCTCCAGCAGGCGCTCGCCGCCGCGCTCGGCGACAAGAACCTCGGCACCGTCAGCCTCGCCGTCGCGGACGCCGCCGACGGCCGGCTCCTCTACGGCTCGGGGGAGAACACCCCCGCCACGCCCGCCTCCACCACCAAGCTGGCGACCTCGATCGCGGCGCTCTCGCTGATCCCGGGCGACACCCGGCTCACCACCCGGGTCGTCAAGAGCGCCGACCCCGGCGGGATCACCCTCGTGGGTGGTGGCGACCCGACCCTCACCGCGCTGCCCGCCGACCAGGTGCAGATCGCCGGCCTGCCCGCGGACGCCGACACCGCCCCCGCCTCGCTGGACGCGCTGGCCCGGCAGACCGCCGCCGCGCTGAAGGCCGCCGGCACCACCGCGGTCAAGCTCGACTACGACCTCTCGATGTACTCCGGCAATCCGCAGCACAAGTACCACGACGCGGCCAACATCGCCCTGGTCACCCCGCTGATGGTGGACGAGGGCAAGGCCGACCCGAAGAGCCGGGAGGACGCGCCCGCCCGCGTCGCCGACCCCGCGGGGTCGGCCGCCGAGGCCTTCGCCAACCTGCTGAAGGCCCAGGGAATCACCGTCGAGGGGAAGGCCAAGGCGGCCGCCGCCCCGGCCGCCGCCGGCGCGCCCGTCCTCGGCCGGGTGGACTCGCCGACCGTCGACCGGCTGGTCGAGCGGATGCTGACCACCTCCGACAACACCCTCGCCGAGGCGATCGCCCGTCAGGCCGCGCTCGCCGCCCACCAGCCGGCCAGTTTCGAGGGCGCCGCCACCGCGGTCACCCAGGAGCTCGGCCGGCTCGGTGTGCCGACGGCGGGCGTGGTCCTCAACGACGGCAGCGGGTTGCACCAGGGCAACGCGATCCCGCCGACCGTCCTGGTCCAACTGCTCGCGCTGGCCGCGTCGGACCAGCACCCGGCCCTGCGCCCGGTGCTCACCGGCCTGCCGATCGCCGGCTTCACCGGCACCCTCGGCAAGCGCTTCGGCTCCGGCTCCGGCGCGGCCGAGGCGGCCGGCCTGGTCCGCGCCAAGACCGGCAGCCTCAGCGGCGTGAACACCCTGGCCGGCACGGTGGTGGACGCCGAGGGCCGGCTGCTGGCCTTCGCCGTGATGACCAGGACCGGCGCACCCGTCGACACCGCGCGCGCCGCCATGGACCGCATCGTCGCCCGCCTCGCCGCCTGCGGCTGCCACTGACGGACCGACAGGAGGCCCACGGGCGCGATCCCGCGCGGACGGGCGCCGTCCGCGCGGTCCTCGTCCGGGTCGCCGGGCAGACCGTCGGGACCTGTGGCTCCCCCCGGTGGGCGGGAGCACGTACGGTGAGGGCATGACGAGCGCGAGCGGCGGTGCTGACATGGTCGACTGGAATCTCGCGGTCGCAACCGCGACCAGGCTGGTGCGGCCCGGACCGGAGGTGAGCCGCGCGGAGGCGGCGGCCGTGGTGGCCGAGTTGCGGCGGCACGCCCTGGAGGCGGAGGAACACGTCCGGGCGTTCACCGGCATGCGCTCCAGCAGCCTCGCCGAGGCCGCGGCGACCCCGGTGCTGATCGTGGACCGCCCCGGCTGGGTGCGGGCCAACGTGGCGGGCTTCCGCACCATCGTCCAGCCGTTGGTGGAGAAGCTCCAGGCGCGCCGGGCGAGCAGTGCCGCGGCCGGCGTCCTCGGCTCGGTGGGGGAGAAGGCCACCGGGATCGAGGTCGGCGCGCTGCTGGCCTTCCTGTCCACCAAGGTGCTCGGCCAGTACGAGACCTTCGCCCCGGCCGAGCCCTCGCTGGAGGCGCCGGACAGCCCGGCCGCGCTGTTCGACAAGCCCCGGCTGGGCCCCGACGGTCCCGGCCCGGGCCGGCTGCTGCTGGTGGCGCCGAACATCGTGCACGTCGAGCGGGAACTGGACGTCGACCCGGCCGACTTCCGGCTCTGGGTCTGCCTGCACGAGGAGACCCACCGCACCCAGTTCACCGCGGTGCCGTGGCTGCGCGACCACATCCAGTCCGAGGTGCAGTCCTTCCTGTCCGAGACGGACGTCGACCCGGGCGCGCTTCTGGACCGGCTGCGGGACGCGGCCGGCTCGCTCGGCGGCCTGCCCGGCCTCGGCGGCCGCGGGGAGGCCGGGCAGGCCTCCGCAGGCCTGCTGGAGATCGTCCAGTCGCCCGCCCAGCGCGAGATCCTGGGCCGGCTGACGGCCGTGATGTCGCTGCTGGAGGGCCACGCGGACGTGGTGATGGACGGCGTCGGTCCGGCGGTGGTGCCGAGCGTCGCGGAGATCCGGGAGAAGTTCCAGCAGCGCCGGGACCGCGGAGCCAACCGGCTGGACCTGGTGCTGCGCCGGCTGCTCGGCATGGACGCCAAGCTCCGCCAGTACCAGGACGGCGCGGTCTTCGTGCGCGGGGTGGTGGACCAGGTCGGCATGGAGGGCTTCAACCGGGTCTGGACGTCGCCGAACACCCTGCCGACCAAGGACGAGATCCACGACCCGGGGGCCTGGGTGGCCCGCGTCGCGCGGTAGCGCGCCCGGCTCGGGGACCGCGTCGGCCGGGGACCAGGTGCGGTCCTCGGCCCGAAGGCGGTCGGCGGCGGTCAAACCCGTTCGTACGAGTGGTCCAGTCGTGCAGATGGCGGGTGAAGATACGTTTCTCCATTCACCCGAACGTGGGACGGTGGTCGTACCGGTGGCGCGGGTGGCGTAGCGGGTGCCTCCTTTCTGCCACCATCTGTGAGCGCCCGGTAACACGGTGCTCACAGATGCGCGGCCCCCGCCGCGCCCACCGCCGTCCTGTCCCCCCTCCGCCAAGGAGCCGTCCGCCGTGGGCCCACACCCCGCTGTCGCCGCGATACGCCTGGCCGTACGCCGCACGCTCACCGACCTCGCCGCCGAGGCCGGCACCACCTTCACCGCGCCCGTGCGCGAGCCCCGCGAGCGCCCGAGCGGGGCGCCGCTGGTCGGCGCGACCGTCGGGACGACCCTGATCGGCAACGCCCACCGGCACCCCTCGGGGCTGCCGCGGACCCCGGCCGCGCCCGGCTCGCCGCTGGTCCTGGTGGCCGTCAGCGGGGGCGCGGACTCCATGGCGCTGGCCATCGCGGCCGCCTTCGAGGCTCCCAAGATCGGCCTGCGGGTCGGTGCCGTCACCGTCGACCACGGCCTCCAGGCCGGCTCCGCCGACCGCGCCGCCCAGGTCGCCGAGCGGCTGCGCACGCTCGGGCTCGACCCGGTCGAGGCGGTCCCGGTCCAGGTCGGCCGCGCCGGCGGTCCCGAGGCCGCCGCCCGGGACGCCCGCTACGCGGCCCTGGACGAGGCCGCCGAGCGCCTCGGTGCGGTCGCCGTCCTGCTCGGCCACACCCGCGACGACCAGGCGGAGACGGTGCTGCTGGGCCTGGCCCGCGGCTCCGGATCCCGCTCGCTGGCCGGGATGCCGGCCCAGAAGGGCCGCTACCGCCGCCCGCTGCTGGAGCTGGACCGGGCCGCCACCCGGCAGGCCTGCTCCGCCCAGGCGATCCCGGTCTGGGACGACCCGCACAACTGCGACCCCGCGTACACCCGCTCCCGGGTGCGGCACGAGGTGCTGCCGGTGCTGGAGAAGCACCTCGGCGGCGGAGTGGTCGAGGCGCTAGCCCGCACCGCCCGGCTGTTCCGGGACGACGCCGACGCGCTGGACCAGTGGGCGGCACTGGCCGAGCGCGACCTCCGGACGGGAGAGGGCACCCTGGACGCGGCCAAGCTGGCCGAACTGCCGCCCGCGGTGCGCCGCCGGGTGCTGCGCCGGGCCGCGCTGCGGGCGGGCTGCCCGGCCGGGGACCTCTTCGCGCGCCACCTCGAAACGATCGACCTGCTGGTCACCGGATGGCGGGGCCAGGGGCCGCTGCACCTACCCGGGGGCGTCGAAGCCACCCGCAGGTGTGGCACGCTGGTCTTTCGGCGGCAGGGCGACTGACGGGCAGGCATGCCCCCGGGGCGCCGGGCCGCCGGCCATACAGACCCCGAACGTTTGAGGACGTATCCCCGGTGGACCAGAACGACATGGGCGCTGACCTCGCGAAGGTGCTCATCAGCAAGGACGAGATCGACGCCAAGCTCCAGGAGCTGGCCGAGCGCATCGACCGGGACTACGCAGGCAAGGACCTGCTGATCGTCGGCGTCCTCAAGGGTGCCGTGATGGTCATGGCGGACCTCGCCCGCGCCCTGCACTCGCAGGTCACCATGGACTGGATGGCGGTCTCCTCGTACGGGATGGGCACCAAGTCCTCCGGCGTGGTGCGGATCCTCAAGGACCTCGACACCGACATCGCCGGCCGGGACGTCCTGATCGTCGAGGACATCATCGACTCCGGTCTGACCCTGTCCTGGCTGCTCGGGAACCTGGGCTCGCGCGGCCCGGCCTCGCTGGAGGTCTGCACCCTGCTGCGCAAGCCGGACGCGGCCAAGGTCGAGATCGACGTCAAGTACGTCGGCTTCGACATCCCCAACGAGTTCGTGGTCGGCTACGGCCTGGACTACGCGGAGAAGCTCCGCAACCTCCCCTTCATCGGCACCCTCGCCCCGCACGTCTACGGCGGCTGAGAAACGGTTCCGGGCCCCGTTCGGGCTACGGGCGGGAACAGTACGCCGTTCCCGCCCGTTGGATCGGGGGGAAAGAGAAGTACGTCGTGTCGCTGTGCTCCCGCCACGGGTGGGTCGGACTGCGGTACGGTCCAATAAAACCGCTCTTCACATGAGCAGAGACCAGATGCGCCGGCGGCCCACGGCCACGCGGCGCCGTCGAGTGGCAGGAGGGACGGGGCGGCAACGCCCCGCATGGATGGACGTCAAGCGATACTTCCGTGCGCCGATCATGTGGATCGTGCTGGCCGTCCTCGCCGTCATCGTGCTGATGCAGGTCGTTTCTGACTCGAACGGCTACAAGACGGTGGACACCGGGCAGGTCGTCGCAGCGATCGATGCCAAGCAGGTCAAGTCGGCGCAGATCACCACCGGTGACTCGAACACGATCAAGATCCAGCTGAAGGACGGCGCCAAGCTGTCCGACGCCGGTACGGGCAAGACCCCGTCCGGCAGCAAGTTCCAGGCCTCGTACATCGGCGACCAGGGTGTCGCGATCGCCGACAAGCTCCAGGCCCAGATCAACGACAACGACCAGAGCACGCTCTCCGAGGGCTACACCATCAGCCCGGAGAAGCAGAGCACCTTCGTCAGCCTGCTGCTGTCGATGCTGCCCATCGTGATCATCGTTCTGGTCTTCCTGTTCCTGATGAACCAGATGCAGGGCGGCGGCTCGCGCGTCATGCAGTTCGGCAAGTCCAAGGCCAAGCTGCTCACCAAGGACACCCCGAAGACCACCTTCGCGGACGTCGCGGGTGCGGACGAGGCGGTCGAGGAGCTCCACGAGATCAAGGAGTTCCTGCAGGAGCCGGCCAAGTTCCAGGCCGTCGGCGCCAAGATCCCCAAGGGCGTGCTGCTGTACGGCCCGCCCGGTACCGGCAAGACCCTGCTGGCGCGAGCCGTCGCGGGCGAGGCCGGGGTGCCGTTCTACTCGATCTCCGGATCGGACTTCGTCGAGATGTTCGTGGGTGTCGGCGCCAGCCGCGTCCGCGACCTCTTCGAGCAGGCCAAGGCGAACGCCCCGGCGATCGTCTTCGTCGACGAGATCGACGCCGTCGGCCGGCACCGCGGTGCGGGCCTCGGCGGCGGCCACGACGAGCGCGAGCAGACCCTCAACCAGCTGCTGGTCGAGATGGACGGCTTCGACGTCAAGGGCGGCGTGATCCTGATCGCCGCGACCAACCGCCCCGACATCCTGGACCCGGCGCTGCTGCGCCCGGGCCGCTTCGACCGCCAGATCGCGGTCGAGCGCCCCGACCTCCAGGGCCGGCTGGACATCCTCAAGGTGCACCAGAAGGGCAAGCCGGTCGCGCCGGACGTCGACCTCTCGGCCGTCGCCAAGCGCACCCCCGGCTTCACCGGTGCGGACCTGGCGAACGTCCTCAACGAGGCCGCGCTGCTGACCGCCCGCTCGGACAAGAAGCTGGTCGACAACGTCACGCTGGACGAGGCGATCGACCGCGTCGTGGCCGGCCCGCAGAAGCGGACCCGGATCATGTCCGAGAAGGAGAAGAAGATCACCGCGTACCACGAGGGCGGCCACGCCCTGGTGGCGGCGGCGTGCCCCAACAGCGACCCGGTGCACAAGATCACCATCCTGTCCCGCGGCCGGGCCCTCGGCTACACCATGGTGCTGCCGGACGAGGACAAGTACTCCACCACCCGCAACGAGATGCTCGACCAGCTGGCCTACATGCTGGGCGGGCGCGCGGCGGAGGAGCTGGTCTTCCACGACCCGACCACCGGCGCCTCGAACGACATCGAGAAGGCCACCGCCACCGCGCGGGCCATGGTGACCCAGTACGGCATGACCGAGCGCCTCGGCGCGATCAAGTTCGGCTCGGACAACTCGGAGCCGTTCCTCGGTCGTGAGATGGGCCACCAGCGCGACTACTCGGAAGAGGTCGCCGGGCTGGTCGACGAAGAGGTCAAGAAGCTCATCGAGAACGCGCACAACGAGGCCTGGGAGATCCTGGTCGAGAACCGCGACGTGCTCGACAACCTGGTCCTGGAGCTCCTGGAGAAGGAGACCCTCAACAAGGAACAGATCGCCGAGATCTTCTCGACCATCGTCAAGCGCCCGGCCCGGCCGGCCTGGACGGGCTCGTCCCGTCGGACGCCGTCCACCCGGCCGCCGGTGCAGTCGCCGAAGGAGCTGGCGCTCACCAACGGCGCCGCCGCCACCGAGACCGCCCCGGTCGACGTGGTGAAGCTCCCGCCGCTGCCGGCGGAGCCGCCGACGGAGGGCTGATCCGGCGCCTGGAAGAACGGAATGGATGCCGCGTCACCGGGGTTTGTACCCTGGAGGCGCGGCATCCGTGCTGTTCAGTCAAGTCATCTCCACTAGTTAGCGAGGCCCGCATGATCGACCCGGTGACGCTCGACGGTCCGCCCGCCGTCGGGACCTTCGACCAGAAGCGGGCCGAGAACGCCGTCCGCGAGCTGCTGCTCGCCGTGGGGGAGGATCCGGACCGCGAGGGGCTGATGGAGACGCCGGCCCGGGTGGCCCGGGCCTACAAGGAGATATTCGCGGGCCTCTGGCAGGAGCCGGAGGACGTCCTGACCACCACCTTCGACCTCGGCCACGACGAGATGGTGCTGGTCAAGGACATCGAGCTGACGTCCGTCTGCGAGCACCACCTGGTGCCGTTCCGGGGCGTGGCGCACGTCGGGTACATCCCGTCGGCCAGCGGCAAGATCACCGGTCTCTCCAAGCTCGCCCGGCTGGTCGACGTCTACGCCCGCCGCCCGCAGGTGCAGGAGCGGCTCACCAGCCAGGTCGCCGACGCGCTGATGCGGATCCTCGAACCGCGCGGGGCGATCGTCGTGGTCGAGTGCGAGCACATGTGCATGTCGATGCGCGGCATCCGCAAGCCCGGGGCCAAGACCATCACCTCCTGCGTGCGCGGCCAGCTCCGTGACCCGGCCACCCGCGCCGAGGCGATGAGCCTCATCATCGGGCGATAGTGCGGGCGCTGCGGCGGGCGGTCAGAGCGTCTCGTGCTCGGCGTGCGGCGGGGCCGGGGTGCCCAGGGCGTTGCGGCGCTCGGGCATCCGGAGCCTGACCATCCGCCGCCAGCCGAACGCGAGGTCGTAGAGGTAGAGCGCGTGGACGCCGGCCGTGACCACGGCCCGCTGCCAGCGCGGCCACCGGAGGATCCGCGCCATCCGGGCGGTCACCGCCAGGCCGACGTCCCGGTGGGTGCGGATCTCGCCGCGCGCACAGGTCTCCAGGGTGTGCCGGATGTACGGGCCGTGGCCCTCGGCGGTGAACCGGAGCAGCTCCTCGTGGCAGTAGGCGAGGTGGTTGTCCTCGTCGGCGGAGATCATCCGCATCGCCCGGCCGAGGTCGGGGTTGTCGCCGTACACCTTGACCAGCTGGCGCATCTGCTCGGCCGCGCGCTGCTCGGTCACCCGGCTGTGCGCCAGGTAGGTGATGATCTCGCGCTCGGCCAGCGGCACGTCGCTGTTGAGCCGCTCGTGCGAGAGGCCGACGCCCTGGCGCTCCAGCAGCATGCAGTAGTCGGCCTCGGCGGGGACGTCCACCTTGGGCAGGCCGCGCTTGTTCAGCAGCTGGGTGAAGATCCGGCCGTGCTTGCGCTCGTCGGCACCGTGCCGGGCGATCTTGGGGGCGAGGACCGGGTCCCGGGTGAGTGAGGTGATCCGCTCGTTCTCCCAGCCGCCCTGGTCCTCGCCACCGGCCGCGATGCTGCAGAAGAGTTGGTAGGCCTCGTCGTTGCGGTAGATCTCGTCGAAGAGTGATCGGGTGCTGAGCATGGGGCCTCCTGCTCGGATCCGGGCCGCCCCGGGCCGGTCGGCCGGGCGGTCGCGATACGTTCCCGCGCGGTGCCGCCCGGCCCGCCGGACCGGCGGGTAATCACCCGCCCGGCGGCGTGGCACCGGGCCGTCAGTTCCAGGCGAGCCGGGCGCTCATCCACTCCAGCGCGGCGGGCAGCTCACGGGTCCAGCTCTCGAAGTTGTGACCCCCGTCGTCCAGGAAGAGCGACTCGACCTTGAACTGGGGGTTGGTCTCCGACACCCGCCGGGCCAGCTCGACGAACTTCTGCGTCTCCGCGAAGCCGCCCTCCTTGCGGCTGTTCATCACCATCAGCGAGAGGTTCGGCGCCGGGAGGTTCTGCAGCCGCCAGTTGAGGTCGCTCTGGTCGGCCAGCCCCTTGTCGCCGCCGAAGAGGCTGCCGCCGGTGAACTGGTCCTCGGCGACCTTGAAGTCGCCGTGCATGCCCACCCCGCTGGCGAAGACCTCCGGGTAGCGCATCGCCAGCCGCATCGCGCAGCTGCCGCCGGTGGAGAAGCCGAGCACGCCCCAGGACGAGGCGGAGCGGCTGACCCGGTAGGTGGCGCGCAGGGCGTCGGGCACGTCCTTGGCGAACCAGGACTCGGTGCGCGCGCCGCCGGGGACGTCCACGCACTCGGTGTTGCGGGGCGGGGCGACGGTCGGGCGGGCCATCACGATGATCGCGGGCGCCATCTTGCCGGCCTTGCGCAGCTCCCAGGCGGTCTGCGGGACGGGGAGGTCCTTCATCAGGTTCAGGCTGGTGCCGGGGAAGCCGGAGATGGCCAGCAGCACCGGGAAGCGGACCATGGCGAGCTTCGGGTCGAAGTACTCCGGGGGGAGGTAGACGAACATCTGGTCCGACAGGCCGGTCTCCTTGCCGGAGACCCGGACCGACTCGATCTTGCCGACCTCCTCCGGCGGGCCCTTGGGCAGGTCGGTGACGGTCTCCATGCCGCCCTCGTTGCTGGGCTGGATCAGCTCGTCGGAGGCCGGGGCGCCGCCGTGGTGGTTCTCGTTGCTGGTGAGTGCCAGCTTGGCGCCGCCGGGGTTGAGCAGGTCGTCCCAGGAGGTGTAGAAGCCGAAGGAGTTGTTGACCGACAGCGCCATCACGGCCAGCACCGACACCTGAGTGACCGTCATCAGCCCGATCCGGCCGATCACCGGCAGGGGGCGCTGGCGGGCCAGCCGGGGCCAGAGCCAGAGTGTGGCGAGCAGGGCCGCCGCGCCGAGCGCGAGCAGCGAGTTCACCAGCGCGTCGCTGGTCAGTTCCATGCCGTCGGCCTTCCGCTGGAACACTGTCGGGGCACGCTTCATCGTCTGGTGGTCCGTCAGATCCGGCCATCGCGGCTGGGCTGTCCGGACGTCGGGTCGGGCCGGGAGGCCGGGGGTGATCCCGCGCAACCGGCGCCCTAGAATGCGGCGTCCACCGTACGTACCGCGTATGCGGGGGCCCGTCGCGCCACGCGGCGCAGGGCCCCGGCACCCACCCCTCGGCTCAATCGCAGCGCCCTGCCGAACACCGGTTTACCTTCCGTTTCCGGATGTTTGGTATGCGCATTGCCCGATGAAGGAAAAGGCATGAAGGTCCATCACAACTCCTCCCCCGGAGTGACAGGACTGCGCTCCGCAGCCTCTACGCTGAGCTTCCATGAGCGTTCCCGTGTCCGTTGAGCCGAGCCCCGAGCAGCCGCCCCGCCGTCGCGGCCTGCAGACGCTTCGTACCCAAGCGGCCGCCGTCCCGAGGGCCTGGCTCCCCGGTGCGGTCGGCTACGCCTGTCTGCTGATCGGACTGGTGGACATCGCGAGCGCGGTGTTCCCCAAGCTCCGGCACACCAAGGTGCACACCTTCGCCGGGCAGCTGCCGGGCGGCACCACCACCCTGGCCGCGGCCGGCACGCTGATGATCGGCCTGCTGCTGGTGCTGCTCGCCCACGCCCTGCGCCGCCGCAAGCGGCGGGCCTGGCGCGCCGTCTGCGTGCTGCTGCCGGTCGGCGCGGCGCTGCACATCCTGCGCTGGCACCAGATCGGCCCGGCGGTCGTCTCGCTGGTGCTGCTGGCGGTGATGCTGGTGCACCGGGGCGAGTTCTACGCCAAGGCCGACCCGCGCACCCGCTGGCGGGCCGTGGCCAACCTGGTCGTGATGGGCACCATCAGCGTGCTGCTCGGCCTGCTGATCGTCTCCGCCCGCGCCAAGTACGAGATCGGCCACCCGAGCCTGTTCCACCGCCTGGAGCACGTCGGGTACGGGCTGTTCGGCTTCGAGGGTCCGGTCGGCTACACCTCGGACAAGGTCTCCGACCTGGTCGCCTACCTGCTCGGCGGGATGGGCCTGATCACCGCCTTCACCACCGCGTACCTGGCGCTGCGCCCGGAGAAGCCCAAGCCGGAGCTGACGGCCGAGGACGAGGAGAAGGTCCGCGCGCTGCTCGACCGGCACGGCGAGCGGGACTCGCTGGGCTACTTCGCGCTGCGCCGCGACAAGAGCGTGCTGTTCTCGCCCACCGGCAAGGCGGCGATCTCGTACCGGGTCGTCTCCGGTGTGATGCTCGCCTCCGGCGACCCGGTCGGCGACGTCGAGGCCTGGCCGGGCGCGATCAAGGTCTTCATGGCCGAGGCCCGCGAGCACGCCTGGGTGCCGGCCGTGATGGGCTGCAGCGAGGTCGGCGGCGAGGTCTGGACCCGCGAGGCGGGGCTGGACGCGCTGGAGCTGGGCGACGAGGCGATCGTCGACACCGGCACCTTCTCGCTCTCCGGCCGCGCCATGCGCAACGTCCGGCAGATGGTCAAGCGGATCGAGCGCAACGGCTACTCCTGCCAGGTGCGCAAGGTCGCCGACCTCAGCCCGGAGGAGAAGTACCGGATCGCCGAGGCCGCCGCGCGCTGGCGCGGCACCGACACCGAGCGCGGCTTCTCGATGGCGCTGGGCCGCTTCGGCGACCCGGGCGACGACGCCTGCGTGGTGGTCACCGCCCACAAGGCGCCGGAGGAGGGCGAGGCCGGCGACGACCTGAAGGCCGTGCTGCACTTCGTGCCGTGGGGGCCGGACGGCATCTCGCTGGAGCTGATGCGCCGCGACCGCGCCGCCGACCCGGGCCTGAACGAGCTGCTGATCGTGGCCGCGCTCCAGGCCGTGCCGGCCATGGGCATCCGGCGGGTCTCGCTCAACTTCGCGATGTTCCGCTCGGCGCTGGCGCGCGGTGAGCGGATCGGCGCCGGTCCGGTCCTGCGGGCCTGGCGCGGGCTGCTGGTCTTCCTCTCGCGCTGGTTCCAGATCGAGTCGCTGTACAAGTTCAACGCCAAGTTCCAGCCCGAGTGGGAGCCGCGCTTCCTGGTCTTCCCGAACACCCGCGACCTGCCCCGGATCGGCTTCGCCGCCATGCAGGCCGAGGCCTTCATCACGCTCGGGATGCCGCGCTTCGGCCGCAAGCCGCAGCGGCAGGGCCTGATGCCGGCGCCGCGCCCGGAGGTCACCGAGGCCGCCTGAGCCGCGCCCCGGACCTGACCGGGCCCCCACCGGGAAACACCCGGTGGGGGCCCGGTTCGTCAAGGGCCGGTTCGATAATGGGGAGTATGAGCAATTCGCTGCCTTTCTCCCTGCCGGCCGGACTGCCGCGGCTCGACCGCTGTGCCGTGATGGGCGTGGTCAACGTGACCCCCGACTCCTTCTCGGACGGCGGGATGTGGCACGACCCCGCCCGCGCCATCGCGCACGGTCTCGCGCTGCGCGCCCGCGGCGCCGACCTGGTCGACGTCGGCGGAGAGTCCACCCGCCCCGGCTCGGCGCGGGTGCCCGAGGAGGAGGAGCTCGGCCGGGTGCTGCCGGTGGTCCGCGAACTGGCCGACGCCGGGGTGGTGGTCTCCGTCGACACCATGCGCGCCTCCGTCGCCGAGCAGGCCGTGGCGGCCGGCGCCCGGATCGTCAACGACGTCTCCGGCGGCCTGGCCGACCCCGCGATGGCCCGGGTGGTGGCCGAGACGGGCATCCCGTTCGTGGTGATGCACTGGCGCGGGCAGTCCGCCGACATGGACCGGCTGGCGGTCTACGGCGACGTGGTCACCGACGTGGTCGGCGAGCTGACCGCCCGGGTGGACGCGCTGCTGGCGGCCGGTGTCAAGGAGGAGCAGCTGGTCCTGGACCCGGGCCTGGGCTTCGCCAAGACCGCCGAGCACAACTGGGCGCTGCTCGGCCGGCTCGACGCGCTCACCGCGCTCGGCCGTCCCGTCCTCGTGGCCGCATCGCGCAAGCGGTTCCTGGGTACGCTGCTCGCCGACCCGGAAACCGGGGAGCTGCGCCCGGCCCGGGAGCGCGACGACGCGACCGCCGCGGTGTCGGTACTGTCGGCCCGGGCCGGTGCCTGGGCGGTGCGGGTGCACGACGTGTCCGGCACGGCGGACGCCGTCCGGGTGGTCGCGGCCTGGCAGCGGGCGTCAGGGGCGGGCCCCTCCTGCCCGACGACGGGCAACGAGGGCGGGTGAAACGGGAGGGTCTGTGGCAGGTGACGGCAGGGTGAGCGGCGAGACCGCGGGTCAGCGGGGCCGGGAGGCGGACCGGGAGGCCGTCCTGGAGGCCAACCGGGCGCTGTACGAGGCGCTGGAGAACGGCGATCTGGAGGCGGTCGAGGACGCCTGGCTGGGGGCCGCCGAGGCCGACGACAAGGGCGGCGTGGTGTGCGTGCACCCCGGCTGGCCGGTGCTGCGCGGGCGGGCCCAGGTGACCCGCTCGTACATGCTGATCATGGCGAACACGGAGTACATCCAGTTCATCCTGACCGACGTCGAGGCCGAGGTTCACGGCGATGTGGCCCTTGTCACGTGCACCGAGAACATCCTTTCCGGCGGGGAGGCCGAGGAGGAGGGCGAACTCGGGCCGCTGGTCGGCGGAAAGGTCGTGTCGACCAATCTCTTCCGCCGCACCCCGGCCGGCTGGAAGCTCTGGTCGCACCACGGGTCACCCGTGCTGACCAGCGGTGACGACGAGGACGAGGACTGATCCGGGGACCGTCGGGAAATCGGCCCCCGACGGTCGCCCGGGAATTTCCGGTCGGTCACCGAACGTTCACGTCAATCGCCATTCCGGCGTGCGTGGCGACGGTTCGTGCCGGGTAGGACGGTCAGGCGTTGTCCGCGCTCGCAGGTAGATTCGAAACGGAGTGGCGGGCGCGATGCCCGCCTTCGCCCTGCCTGCCCACGTTGTGTCCGGGGCAGGGCCCGTCCGACTGGGAGCAGTGATTCGTTTGCTGGACCGCGTCACCCTGCGGGGCCTGCGTGCCCGGGGCCACCACGGCGTCTTCGAGCGCGAGCGCGTCGAGGGCCAGACCTTCGTGGTGGACCTGGTGCTCTACCTGGACACCCGCCCCGCCGCGTCCGGCGACGACCTCACCCGCACGGCGCACTACGGCATCGTGGCCGAGGAGGTCACCGCGATCATCGCCGGCGAGCCCGTCGACCTGATCGAGACCCTCGCCCAGCGCATCGCCGACCAATGCCTGAAGCACGACGCGGTGGAGGAGGTCGAGGTCACCGTGCACAAGCCGGACGCCCCGATCACCGTGCCGTTCGACGACGTGACCGTGACCATTCACCGGGGCCGCGCATGAGTTGGACCGCGCACCCCGTTCCAGCCAGAGGGATTCCGATGAGCGAGCGAAGCGAGCGAACCATGGAGAGGCACGCGCGGGCGAACGCCCCCGCCGGCCGAAGCGAGGCGGGCGCATGAGCACCACTGACCCGACCGCCGCGCCGACCGCGTTCGACCTGGAGAGCCGGGTGGACTCGGCCGACGCCACGCTGCACGCCCAGCGCTGCGCCGTGATCGCCCTCGGCTCCAATCTGGGCAACCGCCTGGACACCCTGCAGGGGGCCGTCGACGCCCTCGCCGACACCCCCGGACTCCGGATCAAGGCCGTCTCCGCCGTGTACGAGACGGAGGCCGTCGGCGGCCCCGACGAGCAGCCCAACTACTACAACGCCGTGGTCGTGCTGCGTACCTCGCTGCCCCCGCGCGACCTGCTGGAGCGCGGCAACGCGATCGAGGACGCCTTCGGCCGGGTCCGCACCGTCCACTGGGGCCCGCGCACCCTGGACGTCGACATCCTCGCCTACGAGGGCGTCACCAGCGACGACCCGCAGCTGCTGCTGCCGCACCCGCGCTCCCACGAGCGGGCGTTCGTGCTCGCCCCGTGGCTGGACGCCCAGCCGGAGGCCGAGGTGCCCGGCCACGGGCAGGTCGCCGCGCTGCTGGAGGCGCTCGGCGGCCCGGACGCCCAGGGCGTCCGGCGGCGCGAGGACATCCGGCTGACGCTTCCGGAGTAGGACCGCGGGCCGGCCGGGCGGGGCGGGGCGGGCCCGCCCGGGCGGCCGGGGAACTCGGACGGGGGCCCCGGCCGTACGAGTAGGTGTCCGCCCCGTGCACAGGTGCCCGCCTGGCCGGGCCGGTACGGTGGCCTGGCGCCGTCGTACCCCGAGCCCCGGGGCGGCCGCCCGACTTCGGTACCCCGGGAAGGAACCACGTCCGAGTGAAGCTGCTTCGCCTCCGCCTGCTGGTCGGCATCACCGCCGCCACGACGGCGCTGTCCTGGGCCGGTGCCAAGCTCTGGGCCTCCCTGGACACCCTGCCCGCCGTGCCCGGCGCGGCCCCGGTCGTGCTGGCCGCGGTGGCGGTGATCCTGCTCGCCACGGCGATCTCGCTGCGCTCCCGGCTGAAGGCGGCGCGCGAGCGCCGGCCCGGGGCGAAGGCGGTCGACCCGCTGGGCGCGGCCCGCGCGGTCGTGCTGGGCCAGGCGAGCGCCCTGGTCTCGGCGGTGGTCACCGGCATCTACGCGGGCGCCGGGATCTACCTGCTGGGCGAGCTGGACGTGCCGGCCCGCCAGGACCAGGCCGTGACGGCCGGCCTCGCGGTGCTGGCCGGTGCCGCGGTGATCGCGGCGGCGCTCTGGCTCCAGCACGTCTGCAAGCTGCCCGAGAACCACGACGACCCGGGCGCCCAGGGCGGGCCCGGCGGCCGGGCGGCCACCCACCGCTGAACGGGCCGTTTTCCGGGGCCGGGGACGGGGCCGTCGGTGATCTTGGGTGAGGGTCCGGGTACGTGCGGTAAAGCTTGCGCAGTGTCAAGGGCCAAAGCGGACCCTGGGCTGACACGGCCCCAATTCGCACGCTAGTTTCTTGGCATGTCTCGCGGACGCCACCGTCATTCCTCCGTCCTCGGCCGGGTCCTTCCCCCCACCGCCGCCGGCGTGCTCATCGTCGCCGCGGTGGCCGCGCTGCTCTTCAGTCAGGACACCATCCTGGTCCGCTCGGTGGGCGTGGCCGCGGTGCTCGCGGCGCTCGGGATCGCGGTGCTGCTGCGCCAGCGCGACCGGGCCGCCCGGGCCGCGGCCGAGGTCTCCGTCGCCCAGCGGCTGCGCGCCGAGGAGCGCTTCGAGGAGCAGCTCGCCGAGGCCGAGTACGCGGCGGAGGTCGCCGAGGAGCGGGCCACCCGGTTCGGGCGGCGGCTGACGGCGGAGAAGTCGCGGCTGGCCAAGGCCGAGACCGAGATCGCCCGGCTGCTGCGCGAGCGCGCCGTGATGGTCGCCGAGCAGGCGCTCAAGGAGGCCGAGGCGGCGCAGCGTGCGCTCGCCGCGAGCCGTCCGAAGTACCCGGCCAGCCCGGCCGCGTTCGTCCGGGCCGCGGCGGTGCTGCGTCAGCTGGAGCGGCGCGCGGCGGCACAGCAGGAGCAGCGGGAGCAGCGGGAGCGTGCGGCCGGTGCGGAGATCGCGCTGCGCGCCCGTACGGCTCCCGTGACCGTCTCCGCGCCCGCGCCGGTGGTGCCCGCCGCGCCCGCGCCGGTGGTGCCCGCCCCGGTGGCTCCCGCGGTGCCCGCCCCGGAGGCGTCCAGGCCTGCGGTGGCCGCCCCTGCGGCTCCGGTGCGGCCGGTGCTGACGGCGACGGTCGGGCAGCTCGGTGGCGACCGGGCCGCGCCCGCCGTTGCGGCGGAGCGGCAGCGGCCGCGGCCGGCGCAGTCCGGTGCGGCGCGCGGTCAGGGCTTCAGCTTCTTCGGCCGCCACCAGGGGGCGGCGGTCCGGCCGGCGGCCCCGGCGCCGGCGGTCGGCAGCGTCGCGGAGCTCGGCGAGCGCGCGGACCTGGCCGACGTGGTCGGGGACGAGGCCGTGGCCGCGCAGGCGGAGAGCCGGGCGCAGGCCGAGGCCCGGGCCGCCGCCGAGGTCCGGGTGGCGGCCGGTGAGGACGCGGAGCCGGCCGAGGAGACCCAGGTGCAGCCGAAGGTGGTCGACCTGACCCCGGACGACGAGACCGAGCTGCTCCAGCTCCCGGAGCTGCGCGCCTCGCGCTGACCTCCCCTTCCGCCTGCCGCCCCGGCGCAGGAGGCCGGCCCGCCCGGCTTCCTGCGCCGCGGCGTTCCACGGGCCGGCCGTACGGGTGCGGGCCGGGAACGCCGGAGCGCCCGGCCCCTGACGGAGGGGGACCGGGCGCTCCGGGGTGGCGTCAGATCTGGACGCCGAAGTCCTGGGCGATGCCCGCGAGGCCGGAGGCGTAGCCCTGGCCGACGGCGCGGAACTTCCACTCGGCGCCGTTGCGGTAGAGCTCGCCGAAGATCATGGCGGTCTCGGTGGCGGCGTCCTCGGAGAGGTCGTAGCGGGCGATCTCGGCGCCGCCGGCCGCGTTGACCACGCGGATGTAGGCGTTGCGGACCTGGCCGAAGTTCTGCGACCGGGCCACGGCGTCGTAGATCGAGACCGGGAAGGTGATCTTGACGGCCTCGGCCGGCAGGCCGGCCAGGTTGACGTTGATCGCCTCGTCGTCGCCGGCGCCCTCGCCGGTGCGGTTGTCACCGGTGTGGACGACGGTGCTGTCCGGGGTGCTGGTGTTGTTGAAGAAGACGAAGTGGCTGTTGGACAGCACCTTGCCGTCCGCGTTCAGCACGATCGCGCTGGCGTCCAGGTCGAACTCGGCGCCGGTCGTGGTGCGGACGTCCCAGCCGAGACCGACGGTGACCGCGGACAGGCCGGGGGCCTCCTTGGTCAGCGAGACGTTGCCACCCTTGGAGAGGCTCACTGGCATGGTGTTTGCTGTCCCTTCGTTGCTTTTGCCCGGGATAACGCGAGAGACCGAGGGCTTGGTTCCAGGCTCCGCGGCAAATTCTTTTGGGTGAATCACGTTCGGGCAATGGCCCGGTCAATGTCCGGTCAGATTCTCCGGAAGCGGCCCTGGAGCGACCAGATGGCCGGATTGTCGGCCAGATCGGGGTGCATGTCGAAGAGGTCGGCCAGGGTGTCGTGGAGGAAGTCGCGGGCTTCGCGCCGCAGGTCGCCGTGGCGGACCACGGCGGGCTCCTCGTCCGGCAGCCAGGTGGCGCTGATCTCGACCCAGTTGAAGCGGCGGGCGAACCGCAGCAGCTCGGTGTTCTGGGTGAAGTCGAGGTCCGCGGTCTGCACCCGGGCGGCGCGGCCGCCGGCGGGGTCGCGGTCCAGCTCCTCGGCGATGTCGCAGAGCGCCCACGCGAAGTCGAGCACCGGCACCCATCCCCAGGCTGTGGACAGTTCGACGCCGTCGCCGTCCAGGAAGACGTCGCCGCAGAACAGGTCGTACCGCAGCGCGTGCACGGAGGCCGTCCGGTAGTCGGTCTGCGGGGGGTCGGGGAAGCGGTTGGAGAGGGAGTAGCCGAGCTCGATCACGTTGGCCATTGTCCCGGTAAAACGGGGTGACCGGTGCGGCCCCGGCGCGGGATGATGGGCGCATGCCCGAGCCCATCCGCGTACGGGGGTCGGTGGTCGTCCCCGACGCCGAGCTCGTCTGGCGCTTCTCGCGTTCCTCCGGCCCCGGTGGCCAGCACGTCAACACGTCCGACACCCAGGTCGAGCTGCGCTACGACCTGGCGGCCTCCTCCGCCCTGCCCGAGGTGTGGCGCCAGCGCGCCCTGGAGCGGCTGGCCGGCCGCCTGGTGGACGGGCGGGTGCTGGTGGTGCGCGCCTCGGAGCACCGTTCGCAGTGGCGCAACCGCGAGGTCGCCGCCGCCCGGCTGGCCTCGCTGCTGGCCGAGGCCACTGCGCCACCGCCGAAGACCCGCCGGGCGACGAAGCCGAGCCGCGGCATGGTCGAGCGGCGGCTGTTCAGCAAGCGGCACCGCTCCGAGGTGAAGCAGGGCCGGCGCGCCCCGAAGGGCGAGTGACTCAGCCGAGCTGCCGGTAGCCGCCGCGGAAGTAGAGCAGCGGCCGGCCACCCGGGTCGGGCACGACCGCCTCCAGGACGCGGCCGAGCAGCAGGGTGTGGTCGCCGGCGGGTATCCGCTGTTCGGTGCGGCACTCGACGGTGGCCAGTGCGTCGTCGATCAGCGGTGCGCCGCTGTACGGGCCGCGGTGGTGCGGCGCGTCGGCGAACAGCAGCCGGTCGCTGAGCCGGCCCTTCATGGCGAACCGCGAGCCGAGCGCCTTCTGCTGCTCGGAGAGCAGGGAGACCGCCCAGGTCTGCGCGCGGGAGAGCACCTCGTCCATCCGGGAGTCCTCGCGGACGGAGATCAGGACCAGCGGGGGCTCCAGCGAGACGGAGAGGAAGGACGTGGCGGTCATGCCGACGTCCTCGCCGTCGTCCGGGTCGTGGACGGTCACCAGGCTCACGCCGGAGGCGAGCTGGGAGAGTGCGGCCCGGAACTCGTCGGGCGTTGCTTGGAGGGCAGCTTCGGGCTGCGGAGCCGGGTACACGTACCGCACGGTAGTCGGCGGCGGCGCGAAACGGCATCGGGCCGTGGTCGTAGGACCAGAGCCGCAGGGGTTACGGTTCACGGCCGCTCTCACCCCCAGGAGTGAAGGCAGGGGGCCTGCCGGCCGCCTGGTGGCTTCAGTGCGCGGCCATTGCGGCCGACCACCAGAATCGTGCCGATAAAGCCTTATGTCCCGATATGGGGCGGATGAGCTGATTAAGAGCGCATAAGTGTCGTGTGATTTAAGTCACAAGTGATGGCCTATTGCTGACCGAGCGTGCCGAACGCTGTGCTCCCTGTGATTCAGTTCTTCTGGCAATCGGACGATAACCATTCAAGAACTATCCGAAGCAGCCGGGGAGCCCCCGCATGGAAGCCGAGTCGGAGCCCTACGTCCGTCTCGCGACCCTCCGCACCTTGCACCGGGTCGTGGCGGACCTCAACGCTGCCCGCAGCCTGGCGGGCACGCTGCAGGCCGTGGTCGAGGGCGCGGTGCACGGGCTGGGCTTCGACGCCGCCGCGGTGAGTCTGGTCCGGCCGGATGGGGACCTCGTGGTGGCGGCCGTCTGGGAGCTGGAGGAGAGCGCCATGGGCGGCCCCTCCGTCCTGCTCGGCCAGGTCGGCTCCCGGGAGTCCTGGGACCGCCTGCTCGGCGTCAGCGACCACTGGGGCACGCTCCGCTTCCTGCCCTACGACCGCGGCTGGGCCGTGGCCAGCGACATTCCGCGCTGGATCGGCGACGGTCCGATGCCGGTCTACGCCAACGACTGGCACCCCGCCGACGGTCTGCTCGCCCCGATGTACAGCGCCGGCGGCGACCTCCTCGGCGTCCTCTCCGTGGACCGCCCGCGCAGCGGCAAGCGGCCCGGCGCCTGGACCAGGGAGGCGCTGGAGATGTTCTCCCTCCAGGCCTCCATCGCGATCGGCAACGCCCGGCTGCGGGCCGAGATGCAACGCGCGCTCGCCCGCCTGGAGAAGGAGCAGCAGGCGCTGCGGGCCAGCGAGGAGAGCTTCCGCCAGGCCTTCGAGTACGCGCCCAGCGGGATGGCCATCACCGAACTGCACGGGGCCGGGCGCGGCCAGCTGACCAGGGTCAACGACGCGCTCTGCCGCCTGCTCGGCCGCCCGCGCGCGGTGCTGCGCCAGCAGAGCTTCGCCGATCTCGTCCACCCGGAGGACCGCGCGCTGCTGGAGCGCACCAGTGCCGAGAGCGGCCGGGCGGAGCTGCGGCTGTCCCGGCGCGACGGCGGCTACCAGTGGGTCTGTCTGCGCAACTCGATCGTCGCCGACGCGGCCGAGGGTCCGAGCTTCCTGCTCACGCACGTGGAGGACATCGAGGACCGCAAGCGCCACGAGCTCCAGCTCGCGCACCGGGCCAGCCATGACGCGCTCACCGGGCTGCCGAACGGCGCCGAGCTGAAGGCCCGGCTGGGGCGCAGGCTCTGCAACGAACCGCAGACCGTCGGCGTCGTCCCGCCGGCCGGACGAGGCGAGGGGGTCCCGCCGCAGCCGTACGGGGCACAGGCGTACGGGGCGCAGGCGTACGGCTACTCCGCCGACTCCTACAGCGCGCACGCCGCGTTCGACGGCCTGGAGGGGGTGGACCCGCTCGCCGCCCCGGTGCACCACTACGGCACGGCCGAGGGCTACGCGCTGCCGCCCGCCGCGCCGGGAGGCTACGGCGAGCACGTGCACGCGGTGGTCCCGGCCGACCACGGCGCCGGCGGCGACGCCTGGTCGGGCCCGTTCCGATCGGGCGGTTCCGCGGCCGTGGCGGACAAGGGGCTCGCGGTGATCTTCTGCGACCTCGACGGGTTCAAGTCGATCAACGACCGGTTCGGCCACAACGCGGGCGACGCCGTCCTGGTCGAGGTGGCCCGCCGGCTGAGCCAGGCGGTGCGGGACGGCGACACGGTGGCCAGGCTCGGCGGCGACGAGTTCGTGGTGCTGGCCGACGGCATCGGCCGGGAGGAGGCCAAGGACCTCGCCCACCGGCTGCGCAACGCGATCATCCCGCCGATGCGGATCGACGGCCGGGCGATGCGGGTGGGCGTCAGCCTCGGCATCGGCTGGGCGGGCTGCGGGATGAGCATCGAGGAGGTCCTGCACACCGCGGACGAGCGGATGTACGACGAGAAGCGGGCGCGGGGCGGCTCGGTGCGCGGGGCCCGGGGCGAGCGTTCGCACCGCCGGGCCGGTTAGCGTCCGTTCACCCGACCGAAGCTACCGGCGGGTTGTCAAGGGGTCTTTCCGCGGCGTCGGCGTCGGAAGGTAGGGTTCCCGGGTACGAGCGACCACTGGCGCCGGCGGCACGGAAGCCCGGCGACGCGAACGCGATGGGGGAGTTGACCACCGTGACGACCGCCGGCAGCAACGGAGTGCCCGAGAGCCCGGAGGGCGGTGCCCCGCAGGACGACGACCCCTTCGGTTACCTCTACCGTCCGGCCGACGGCAGTGCCGCGCAGCCGGCCGAGCCGCAGCAGGGCGTACCCCGGACGTCGTACAACCGTCCGATGGAGGTCGGCCGCGCCCAGTACGGGCAGCAGCCGTACCCGCCGCAGCAGCGCCAGCAGCCGTTCCCGCAGCAGCAGGGCTACCCGCAGCCCGGCCAGCCGTACGGGCAGCAGCCCGAGTACGGCGCCGCGCCGACCCAGCAGACCCGGTACGCCGAGCACTCCCGGCCGCAGCCGGGGGAGGAGCGGCCGAGCGGCGGGCGGAGCAAGGGTGCGGTGATCGGTGCGGTGGCGGTGGTCGCGGCCATCGCGATCGGCGCCGGCATAGCGCTCTCCACCGGGGACCCGGACGGCGACAAGAACGCGAAGGGCGGCCAGACCACGGCACCGGCGACCACGGGCACCGGCACCGCGTCGGCCGGCCCGTCGGCCACTGGCTCGCCGTCGGCCGGCGCCTCCGCCACGGCCACCTCCGGGCCGTCCACCGTGGACGCCGGGCAGCTGCAGGGGCAGAACGCGCCGTCCGGCAACACGGTCAAGGGCGCCAAGTCGGCGGACGGCAGCTACCTGACGCTGCAGCCGGGCGGGTCGGTCACCTGGACCGGCGAGGTCGCCGCCGCGGGCACCTACAAGTTCACCGTGCACTTCAACAACGCGGCGGGGGACGTGAAGGCCGCCGCGGCGGTGAACGGCAAGGACTGGCCGAGCGGGCTGTCCTTCAAGAACTACTCGCCGGGCAAGGACCCGGCGTCCTCCTGGTTCACCACCTACATCAACCCGCAGCTCCAGGCGGGTTCGAACTCGATCACGATCTCGGCCCCCACGGGCGGGACCGTCCTGATCGACCAGGTGCTCCTGGAGGGCGGCTCCTGATCCGCCGCGGACGCGAGACGGGCGCCCCGCCCCCGAGGGGGCGGGCGGCCGTCGTCGTGCCGGGGGAGCGGCGGGGACGCGTCAGGCGGGCTTGACCGGGGAGAACCTCTCGCCGCCGAGGATCCACTCGCCGCGGCGCATCACGGCGACCAGGTCGTAGCCGGTGGAGTCGACGACGACGAGGTCGGCGTTCTTGCCGGGTTCCAGCGAGCCGACGGTGTCGGCCAGGCCGAGCAGCCGGGCGGGGACGGCGCAGAGGGACTCCACGGCCTGGCCGAGGGTGAGGCCGTTGACGGTGACGGCGCGCTTGAACGCCACGTCCAGGGTGAGGGTGGAGCCGGCGATCGCGCCGCCCTCGACCAGACGGGCCACGCCGTCCTTGACCTCGACCTGGAGGGGGCCGAGCGGGTAGAGGCCGTCGCCCATGCCGGCGGCGCCCATGGCGTCGGTGATCAGGGCGACCCGGGAGGCGCCGGCGGTGGTGTAGGCGAGGTCGAGGACGGAGGGGTGCAGGTGCACGCCGTCGTTGATCAGCTCGACGGTGACGCGTTCGTCCTCCAGCAGGGCCACGATCGGGCCGGGGGCGCGGTGGGCGATGCCGGGCATGGCGTTGAAGAGGTGGGTGGCGACGGTGGCGCCGGCGTCGATGGCTTCGAGGGTCTTGGCGTAGTCGGAGTCGGTGTGGCCGACGGCGGCGATGACGCCGAGGTCGGCGAGCATGCGCACGGAGTCGAGGCCGCCGGGGAGTTCGGGGGCGAGGGTGACCATCCTGGCGTGGCCGCGGGCGGCGTCGACCAGTTTGCGCACGAGGGCGGGGTCGGGGTCGCGGAGCAGGTCGGGGCGGTGGGCGCCGCAGCGGTGGTGGGAGATGAACGGGCCCTCGAAGTGGATGCCGGCCAGTACGCCGTCCTCGACGAGCTCGGACAGGACGTGGGCCTGGCGGGCCAGGTCGTCGATCTCGCCGGTGACGGTGGAGGCGACGGTGGTGGTGGTGCCGTGTTCGAGGTGGGTGCGGGCGGCCCGGAGGGCCTCCTCGGCGATGCCGGAGGCGTAGGAGGCGCCGCCGCCGCCGTGGACGTGCAGGTCGACGAAGCCGGGGACGACGGTGTAGCCGGTCAGGTCGAGGTCGCCGGGTTCGGTGGCGCCGCCGAGGCCGGCGATCCGGGTGCCCTCGACCGAGAGGCGGTCGCCGTCGACGACACCGCCGGGCAGGACCAGCCGGGCGCCGGACAGGGCGGTACCCCGCGGCGAGGCCGCTGATTGAATCCGCGCGGTCACGCGGTCACCTCCAAGGAGAGCAGATCCCAGGCGAGCAGGCCCGCGCCCAGGGAAGCGGCGGTGTCTTTGAGCATGGCCGGTACGACCTCGGGGGGCATCTGGAAGGTCAGCCGCTCGGCGACGGCCGCGCGCAGGGGCGTGAAGAGGGTGTCGCCGGCCTCGGCCAGGCCACCGCCGACGATCACCGTGGACGGGTCGAGCAGGCTCTGGGCGAGCACGATGCCGTCGGCGAGGGCGTCCACCGCGTGCTGCCAGACCGCGATCGCGCGCGGGTCCCCGGCGTCCACCGCGACGGCGCAGGATGCCGCGTCGGCGTCGGGGTCCCCGCTGCCCTCGGCCCAGGCACGGGAGACGGCCGAGGCGGAGGCGAGGGTCTCCAGGCAGCCCCGGGCGCCGCAGCCGCACTGCGGGCCGCCCGGCCGGACCACCACGTGGCCGATCTCGCCGCCGTAGCCGTGGGCCCCGGCCTCGATCCGGCCGTCGATGCCGATGGCGCCGGCGATGCCGGTGCCCAGCGCGATGAACAGGAAGCGTCCGACCCCCCGGCCGGCGCCGAGGCGGCCCTCGGCGAGGCCGCCCGAGCGCACGTCGTGGCCGAGGGCGACCGGCATCGCGACACCGCCCGGGCCGGCCAGGCGCTCGCCCAGCAGCTTGCGCAGCGGCAGGTCCCGCCAGCCGAGGTTGGCGGAGAAGACCGCGATGCCGTTCTTCTCGTCGATCGTCCCCGGGACGGCGACGCCCGCCGCCAGCGGGGCGACGCCGAAACGGCTGCGGCCCTCGTCCGCCAGGTCGGCGGCGAAGTCGAGGATGGCGGCGACGACGGCGTCCGTGCCGTGCTCCCGCCCGGTCGGTCGGCGTGCTTCGAACAGCACGGAGCCGTCCTGGGCGAGCAGCGCGGCCTTCATGCCGGTGCCGCCTACATCGAGTGCGATGACGTGCTTCACGGAGGACAGTTTCCCTTGGCTGGGTCGGAGAGGTCTAGTCCAGTTGTCGGATTGGTCTGGTCCAAAGTGGGTGAGCTTTGTCGCAGAACCTTGTGGAGTGCGGCACTTTGCGCTCGTCGCCGCCGGTTCCCCGGCCCCCGGCCCCGGGGCCCGTTCCGGGCGGAACCGGGGCGGATCGGCGTCGCTCCATTGCGCATCGTGCAACGACCTCCGCACTTCGATAACTACCCGCCGGGTACGGCCCGGAGGTCTGGACCACTCTGCAGGGCTTTTGGCAGTGTGGCGCTCCCTCCTGCCGGATTCCACCCGTCCGGCTGCTTTCCTCTTCTTCACCCTCGAAGGCGGTACCCGCGTTGAACAGGCGCGCCCAGGCCCCCACCCGGCTGCTCGGCACCGCGCTGGCCGGAGCGCTGCTGCTCACCGGCTGCAGCGGCCAGGACGACAGGACGGTCACCCTCAAGCTGGTCGCGGCCGACTACGGCGAGGACAGCGCGACCAGCTCCAGGCAGTACTGGGACGACGTCGCGCGCCGCTTCGAGTCCGGCAACCCGGGCATCAAGGTCGACGTCGAGGTCGTCGGCTGGACCGACATCGGCAAGCGGGTCGCCGACCTGGTGGCCGGCGGCAGGTCGCCCGACCTGGTGCAGACCGGCGGCTTCGCCGACCAGGTCGCCGCGGACCGGCTCTACCCGGCCGCGGACGTGCTCTCGCTGGACACCCAGGCCAACATGATGGAGTCGTTCAGCCACGCCGGGCAGGTGCTCGGCACCCAGTACGGCATCCCGTTCGTCTCCTCCTCGCGGGTGCTCTTCTACAACAAGGCGGTCTTCCGGCAGGCCGGGATCACCCAGCCGCCGGCCACCTGGAACGAGCTGCGGCAGGCCGCCGAGAAGATCAAGGCCAAGGTGCCGGGCGTGGTGCCGTACGGGCTGCCGCTCGGGCCGGAGGAGGCGCCGGCCGAGTCGATGCTCTGGACGCTGAGCGGCGGCGGCAGCCTCTCCGACGACGTCGGCAACTACACCATCGACAGCACCCAGAACCAGGCCACCTTCGGCTGGCTGAAGACCAACCTGGTGGACACCAGGCTGACGTACCCGGAGCCGGGCAGGATGAACCGGACGCCGGTGTTCACCGACTTCACGGCGGGCAAGGTCGCGATGCTGAACGGGCACCCGACGCTGCTGCGGATGGCCGCCAACGCGAAGGTCGACTTCGGGACGGCGCCGATCCCCAGGAAGGACGGCCTGGCGAAGGCCGGCAGCCTCGGCGTGGCCGACTGGATGATGGCGTTCAAGGCCAACGGCCACAGGAACGAGATCCGCAAGTTCCTGAGCTTCGTGTACGCGAAGGACAACCAGCTCAAGTTCGACGAGACGTACAACCTGCTGCCGGTCACCCAGGACGCCTTCACGGAGATGACCCGGGACGGCAGGCACGAGGACCTGAAGCAGTTCGCGGCCGGGCTGACCAACGCCAGCTTCTACCCGTTCGGGGACCCGGCCTGGGTGGAGGTCAGCAACCGGATCAAGGCCGGGATCGGCGGTGCGGTGACCGGGGACGCCAAGCAGGTGCTGGAGGGGCTGCAGGACGCCGCGGTGAAGGAGGCGGCCCGGGTCCGCAAGTGAACCCGGGGCCGCCGCGGGCGTTGCGTCAGAGGCTGATCGCGTAGGCCTTGCGCAGGGTCTCGTGGACCGTCCAGGTGGTGCGGTCCCCGGCGCGCAGGACCGCGCAGTCGCCCGGGCCGACGTGCAGGGTCGGGCCGCCGTCGATCTCGATGGTGGCCCGGCCGCTCAGCACCACGAACAGCTCGTCCGCCTCGACGTCGGTGACGACGCCCGGGGTGATCTGCCAGATGCCGCGGAGCTGGCGGCCGTCGGGGGACTCGGAGAGTACCCGGCCGGACACCTCGGGGGAGCCGGAGACGATCTGGGCCGGGTCCAGCGGGTCGGGGTCGAGGTCGGCGGTGGGGATGTGCAGCGCGAAGCTTTCGGTCATGGACCGACGCTAATCGGGGAGCGGGCGTCGTGCGGGGCGCAGAGTGTGTCGGGTGTGCGGGGCAGAATGACACTCCGTAGTGGTGGGCGGAGGTGGAGCGTGGGCGAGCTGAGCGAGCGGGACGTGGCGGTGCTGGAGCTCGAAGGGCGCCAGTGGCGTACGGCGGGGGCCAAGGAACGGGCCGTCCGGGAGGAGCTGGGGCTCTCCAGCACGCGGTACTACCAGCTGCTGAACGCCTTGCTGGACCGGCCGGAGGCACTGGCCCACGCGCCGGTGCTGGTGAACCGGCTGAGGCGGGTCCGGGAGGCCCGCCGGGGGGCCCGGTAGCCCGGCGGGTGCTTCCGCGGGCACGGGTGGGTATGGGTCCCGGCATGGGGCTTGAGGAGAGTTTGCAGCTGAGGACGGACGCCGGACGCCAGGGGCTGGAGGCGGTCCTCGCCTCGCCGCGGGACGCCGTGGTGGCGCTGGACTTCGACGGGACGCTGGCACCGATTGTGGCCGACCCCGGCCGGGCGCGGGCGCACCCCGGGGTGGCGGGGGCGCTGCGCGCGCTGACGCCGCGGGTGGGGGCGACGGTGGTGGTCACCGGCAGGCCCGCCGGGCTGGCCGTCGAGTACGGGGGGTTCGACGGCATCGACGGCGTGGTGGTGCTGGGGCACTACGGGGCCGAGCGCTGGGAGGACGGCGTGGTGACGGCGCCCCCGGTGCACCCCGGGGTCGCCGCGGTACGGGCCGTGCTGGACGAGGTGCTGGCGGGGGCCGGAGCGCCGGCCGGGACGTGGGTGGAGGACAAGGGGCGCTCGCTCGCGGTGCACATGCGGCGGACGGCGGCGCCGGAGGAGACGATGGAGCTGCTGCGCCCGCCGGTGGAGGCGCTGGCCGCGGAGCACGGGCTGATGGTGGAGCCCGGCCGGCTGGTGCTGGAGCTGCGGCCGCCGGGGGTCGACAAGGGCGCCGCGCTGAGCGGGTTCCTGCGGGAGCGGGGCGCGCGGTCGGTGCTCTACGCGGGGGACGACCTGGGCGACGTGGCGGCCTTCGCGGCGGTGGAGAAGCTGCGCGGGGAGGGCGTCGCCGGGCTGCTGGTGTGCAGCGGCGCGGTGGGGGACGCGCCGGTGAGGGAGCTCGCCGACCGGGCCGACCTGGTGGTCGGGGGCCCGGCCGGCGTGGTGGAGCTGCTGGAGCGGCTGGGGGCGGAGCTCAGCCGGCCTCGTTGACCGGGCCGGGTCCGGGGCCGGGGTCGGGGTCGGCGGTGTCGCCGCCGGCGTCCAGGGCGTGCAGGGCGTGCAGCTGGTCGAGGAACCACTGCTGGGGCGGCAGCGCCGTCGAGGCGGCGGCGAGGCGCTTCGTGCGGTCGGCGCGATCCCCGGCGGGCATGGTGAGCGCGCTGTGCAGGGCCTGCGCGGTGGCGATGACGTCGTACGGGTTGACCGTCAGGGCGTCGTCGGCCAGCTCGGCGTACGCGCCGGCCTCGCGGGACAGGACGAGGGCGCAGCCCCGGTCGGAGACCACCGGCACCTCCTTGGCGACCAGGTTCATGCCGTCGCGGATCGGGTTGACCAGGGCGACGTCGGCCAGCCGGTAGGCGGCGAGCGAGCGCGGGAAGTCGTCGTCGACGTGCAGGATCAGCGGCTGCCAGGAGGGCGTGGCGAACTCGGCGTTGATCTCGGCGGCGAGCTGCTGGACCTGGGCGGTGTAGTCGCGGTACTCGGCGAGGTCGGTCCGGGACGGGTACGCGAAGGCGATGTGGACGACGCGGTCCAGCCACTCGGGGCGGGTCCGCAGGAGGTGCCGGTAGGCCTGGAAGCCGCGGACGATGTTCTTGCTCAGCTCGGTGCGGTCGACCCGGACGACGGTGCGGCGGTCGCCGACGGCCTCGCGCAGGACGGCGAGGCGTTCGTCGACGTCGGGGCGGTGGGCGCGTTCGCGCAGGAACTCGGCGTCGGCGCCGAGGGCGTGGACGCCGAGCCGGGTGGTGCGCCCCCGGAGGGTGACGGTGAGCGCGGCGCGGTCGACGGTGGCGCCGAGGAGCTGCTCGCAGCAGTCGGCGAAGGCCAGCGCCCAGCGGCGGGTGAGGAAACCGGCCCGGTCGGCGCCGAGGATGCCGGTGAGGACGGCCTCGGCGACGTCGTCGGGCAGCAGCCGGAAGTACTCGGGCGGGGCCCAGGGGGTGTGCGAGAAGTGGCCGATCCGCAGGTCGGGCCGGGCGGCGCGGAGCAGGGCCGGGGTCAGCGAGAGGTGGTAGTCCTGGACCAGGACGGCCGCCCCGGGGGCGGCCTCGGCGGCCAGGGCGTCGGCGAAGGCGGCGTTGTAGGCCGTGTAGGCCTGCCATTCGGTGCGGAACCCGGCGTCGAAGGAGGGTGCGGTCGGGGTGGCGTAGAGCAGGTGGTGGACGAACCAGAGGGTCGAGTTGGCCACGCCGTTGTAGGCGCGGGCGAAGGTCGCGGGGTCCATGTCCAGCATCCGGACGGCCTGTCCGCCGACGTCGTGGCCAGCCCGGTCGAGGCGGCCGTCCGGTGCCTCCCGGGCCGCCCGGCGGTCGGCGTCGCCGAGGGCCGCGCAGACCCAGACGGCGTCGGGGTCGTCGATGGCGGAGAGCCCGGAGACCAGGCCTCCGCCGCCGCGCCGGAGGGTCAGCGTGCCGTCGTCCGCGGTGCCGAACGACACCGGTCCCCGGTTGGAGGCCACCAGGACGGGGGCGGTGCCGGTCTGACTCGAACGCTCGGTCGTGAGATCGCCCATGGTTGCTACGTTGCCGGGGGCCCGGGACCGCAAACCCCTCAGTGGCGGCTCACGTACTCGGGGACGGTGTGCATCGGCGGCCGTTCGAGGGCGGTGACCGGGTGGGTGTGGGCGGTGAACGCGCGGGTCAGCGGGTCGCGGGTGAACTGGGTGAGCAGCGGGTGCACCAGGTCGGCGGAGGCCTTGAGCCGGTGCGTGCGGTCGAGCCGTTCCAGCGCCGTCCGGTAGATGGTGGCGGCCATCCGTCCGAGCGCCTGGCCGTCCTGGTGGCGGTGGTGGCGGACGCCGACGTCGACCTGGGCGAGGGCGTCCAGGCCGGCGGTCTCCAGGGCGTCGACCAGCAGGCCGAGTTCGACGCCGTAGCCGGTGGGGAACGGGAGCCGTTCGAGCAGGGAGCGGCGGGCCGCGTACTCGCCGCCCAGGGGCTGGACGAAACCGGCCAGTTCCGGCCAGTGCAGGTTGAGCAGCGGGCGGGCGACCAGCTCGGTGACCCGGCCGCCGCCGGCCGGCACGACGGCCCCGTCGGTTTCGAGCGGGCGGTCGTACATGGCCTTGACCAGCTGGATGTCCGGCTCGGTGAGCAGCGGGCCGACGATGCCGGAGACGAAGGCCGGGTCGAACTCGCGCAGGTCGGCGTCGACGAAGCAGACGATCTCGCCACTGGTGGCCAGCAGCGAGCGCCAGAGCACCTCGCCCTTGCCGGGGGCGGCGGGCAGCCGCGGGAGGATCTCGTCGCGCTGGACCACCCGGGCGCCGGCCTCGGCGGCCACGGCGGCGGTGCGGTCGGCGGAGCCGGAGTCGACCACGACCAGTTCGTCGACCAGCGGCAGGCGTTCCATCAGCTCGCGGCGGATGGTGCGGACGATGTCGCCGACGGTGGCCTCCTCGTCCAGGGCGGGGAGGACGACGCTGACGGTGCCCGCCCGCCCGGCCGCCTGCTTGGCGTCCAGCAGGGTGCGCACCGGACGGTCGGCCGCGCTCCACGACCGGCGGCGCAGCCAGGACGCCGCCTGTGGGAGGAGCTCGGTGGTCGGGTCGGCGGGCACGGGTCTCTCCTCGGCAGGGGGCGGACGGGACGGGCTGGGACGCGTCATCTCGCGTGGCGGACGGTCCCGTTCAGTGTTGGCGCCTTCGGATACAGTCTTCGTACAGCGGTCGGACCTTCGCACGCCGGGGTCGCCGCTGAGCAAGACCAACAACTTCACAGAGCTCATCCAGAGGGACTGAGGGAACGGCCCGTTGACGTCCCGGCAACCTTCTCGCGCGGCTGTCGTCGACAGGCCCCGGCGGGACAGGTGCCAATTCCGGCCTGTGGCGCGTCCGCGTCACGGGGAAGATGAGGAGAGAGGCCTCCGCCATCATGGCTATCGACACCGTCGCACCCGCAACCGTTGACCTCGGCCCCGCCGCCGCCCTGTCCTGTCGCGAGTGCGGTACCCGCTTCCCGCTCGGTCCGAGCTTCGCCTGCCTGGAGTGCTTCGGGCCGCTGGAGATCGCCTACGACTTCGGCAGCGAGGGCGCGGAGGAGCTGCGCAAGCGGATCGAGGCCGGTCCGGCGTCGATCTGGCGTTACGCACCACTGCTGCCCGTCCCGGCGGACGTGGCCGGCAAGCCGAACCTCAACCCCGGCTGGACCCCGCTGGTGAAGGCGGACAACCTGGGCCGCGAGCTCGGGTTCACCGCCCAGCTGCACATCAAGGACGACTCGGGCAACCCGACGCACTCGTTCAAGGACCGCGTGGTCGCCTGTGCGATCGAGGCGGCGCGGGCGTTCGGCTTCACCACGCTCTCCTGCTCCTCGACCGGCAACCTGGCCGGCGCGGTGGGCGCCGCGGCCGCCCGGGCCGGTTTCAAGTCCTGCGTGTTCATCCCGCACGACCTGGAGCAGGGCAAGGTCGTGATGGCCGGTGTCTACGGTGGCGAGCTGGTCGGCATCGAGGGCAACTACGACGACGTGAACCGCTTCTGCTCGGAGCTGATCGGCGACCCGGCCGGCGAGGGCTGGGGCTTCGTCAACGTCAACCTGCGCCCGTACTACGGCGAGGGCTCCAAGACGCTGGCGTACGAGATCTGCGAGCAGCTGGGCTGGCGCCTGCCGGAGCAGATCGTGATCCCGATCGCCTCGGGCTCGCAGCTGACCAAGATCGACAAGGGGCTGCAGGAGCTGATCAGGCTCGGCCTGGTCGAGGACCGGCCGTACCGGATCTTCGGCGCCCAGGCGGAGGGGTGCTCGCCGGTGTCGGCGGCGTTCAAGGCCGGCCACGACGTGATCCGGCCGGTCAAGCCGGACACCATCGCCAAGTCGCTGGCGATCGGCAACCCGGCCGACGGCCCGTACGTGCTGGACATCGCCCGCCGCACCGGCGGCGCCGTCGAGGACGTGACGGACGCCGAGGTGGTGGCCGCGATCAAGCTGCTGGCCCGGACCGAGGGCGTCTTCGCCGAGACCGCGGGCGGGGTGACCGTCGGCGTGCTGAAGAAGCTGGTCGAGACCGGTCAGCTGGACCCGGCGAAGGAGACCGTCGCGATCAACACCGGCGACGGCCTGAAGACGCTGGACGCCGTCTCCGACGCCGGGATGACCGCCGTCATCCGCCCGACGCTGGCCTCGTTCCGCGACGCCGGCCTCGCCTCCGCCTGACTCCCTCCACCCCTGCCGTCACCCCGCCGCAAGGAGACCCCCATGAGCGCCAACGTCCGCATCCCGACCATCCTGCGCACCTACACCGGCGGCGCCGCCGAGGTGGCCGCCGAGGGTGCCACCCTGGGCGAGGTCATCGCCGACCTGGAGAAGAACCACGCCGGGATCGCCGCCCGGGTCCTGGACGACACCGGCAAGCTCCGCCGTTTCGTCAACGTCTACGTCAATGACGACGACGTGCGGTTCGCGGAGGGCCTGGCCACCGAGATCAAGGACGGCGCGAGCGTTTCGATCATTCCCGCGGTGGCCGGGGGCTGCTGAGCCGCGCCATTGCCGGACCGGCCGTCCGCGTGTACGGGAATCCGTACGCGCGGGCGGCCGACGCTTTTCCCGGCGCATTCCGGCGGGAATGTTTCCCGGCCGGTCGGAGTAGAGTGTCGCTGGACCGGGAAGAGGGCTCCCCCTCCCCCTCGCACCGGTCGTCGCCCCTGTAGCGCCCCGTACCGCCGGTGTCCGTCCGGCCGCTGAGACCGGCGCAGGGCCCGCGGCCGTGAATCATGTCAGGCCGATGTCAGAATTCTTGAGGGCATTTGGGTAATTCGTCCGCTATGTCCGGCGCAAAATGCGAGGGTTTCTGACCTTTTGGCCCGTCCTGTCCCTTGACGGGCCGGGGGAATTCCCGGCTGCTGACCCTGTTGCAGAGGGCGTCGATCCGGATACATTCAGCCGCGGTCGACGCAATCGCCCCTTCGCCGGACGCCGTCCGGTGATCCCGGTGGGGATTGTGGCGTGCACGGCTGCGCCCAGGGGGGGTTCCCCGGGCCGGCCTCAACAGACCCGCGCCCGCGACCTGCGGGCGCGTGAAGGGCCAGCACAGCACTAGGGGAGTTCGGAATGGCTCAGGGCACCGTCAAGTGGTTCAACGCGGAGAAGGGCTACGGCTTCATCGCGGTCGACGGTGGTGCGGACGTCTTCGTCCACTACAGCGCGATCCAGATGGACGGCTACCGCACCCTTGAGGAGGGCCAGCGGGTCGAGTTCGAGATCTCTCAGGGGCAGAAGGGCCCGCAGGCGGACATGGTCCGCGCGGCGGTCTGACCTTTCCGGCACCCAGGAGTTCGGCTCGGCCCATCGGCTGGTGCGCCTCTTGCTTCGCGGCGGGCCCGTGCGACACACGTCGTACGGGCCCGCCGCCGTGTCCGGCGGGTGGCCGGTACGGCTCGCGGGTTGCCCGTTGGGCTTGCACTCGACCACCGAGAGTGCTAATCATTGGCGTTAGCACTCACAGCGTGAGAGTGACAGCGGACCGGGTCGGTGAGGCCCCCGGGAGCGGTAGGGGAAAGGACCCCCGCACACCAGGGCCGTCCGTCGCGGGCACCCCTTGGTCCGAGCAGTCGACCGTGTCCCGGAGGACCACTTCTGATGGCCAAGATCATCGCCTTTGATGAGGAAGCTCGCCGCGGCCTTGAGCGTGGCATGAACCAGCTCGCCGACGCAGTGAAGGTCACGCTCGGCCCCAAGGGCCGCAACGTCGTGCTGGAGAAGAAGTGGGGCGCCCCCACGATCACCAACGACGGTGTCTCCATCGCCAAGGAGATCGAGCTCGAGGACCCGTACGAGAAGATCGGCGCGGAGCTCGTCAAGGAGGTCGCCAAGAAGACCGACGACGTCGCGGGTGACGGCACCACCACCGCCACCGTGCTCGCCCAGGCGCTCGTCCGCGAGGGTCTGCGCAACGTCGCCGCCGGCGCCAACCCGATGGCCCTGAAGCGCGGTATCGAGAAGGCCGTCGCCGCCGTCTCGGACCAGCTGCTGGCCCAGGCCAAGGACGTGGAGACCAAGGAGCAGATCGCCTCCACCGCCTCCATCTCGGCCGCCGACACCCAGATCGGCGAGCTCATCGCCGAGGCCATGGACAAGGTCGGCAAGGAAGGCGTCATCACCGTCGAGGAGAGCAACACCTTCGGCCTGGAGCTCGAGCTCACCGAGGGCATGCGCTTCGACAAGGGCTACATCTCCGCCTACTTCGCCACCGACCTGGAGCGCATGGAGGCGACGTTCGAGGACCCGTACATCCTCATCGCCAACTCCAAGATCGGCTCGGTCAAGGACCTGCTCCCGCTGCTGGAGAAGGTCATGCAGAGCGGCAAGCCGCTCGTCATCATCGCCGAGGACGTCGAGGGCGAGGCCCTGTCGACCCTGGTCGTGAACAAGATCCGCGGCACCTTCAAGTCCGTCGCCGTCAAGGCCCCGGGCTTCGGCGACCGCCGCAAGGCCATGCTCGGCGACATCGCCATCCTCACCGGTGGCACCGTGATCTCCGAGGAGGTCGGCCTCAAGCTGGAGAACGCCGGCATCGACCTGCTGGGCACCGCCCGCAAGGTGGTCATCACCAAGGACGAGACCACCATCGTCGACGGTGGCGGCGACAGCGACCAGGTCGCCGGCCGCGTGAACCAGATCCGCGCCGAGATCGAGAACAGCGACTCGGACTACGACCGCGAGAAGCTCCAGGAGCGCCTCGCCAAGCTGGCCGGCGGCGTGGCCGTCATCAAGGCCGGCGCGGCCACCGAGGTGGAGCTCAAGGAGCGCAAGCACCGCATCGAGGACGCCGTCCGCAACGCCAAGGCCGCCGTCGAGGAGGGCATCGTCGCCGGTGGTGGCGTCGCCCTGCTGCAGGCCGGTGTCGCGTTCGACAAGCTGGAGCTGGAGGGCGACGAGGCCACCGGTGCCAACATCGTCCGCGTGGCCCTGGAGGCCCCGATCAAGCAGATCGCGACCAACGCCGGCCTCGAGGGTGGCGTCGTGGTGGAGAAGGTGCGCAACCTCCCCGCCGGTCACGGCCTGAACGCGGCCACCAACACCTACGTCGACCTGATCGCCGAGGGCATCATCGACCCGGCCAAGGTCACCCGTTCCGCGCTGCAGAACGCCGCCTCCATCGCGGCGCTCTTCCTCACCACCGAGGCCGTCATCGCCGACAAGCCGGAGAAGGCCGCCGCGGCCGCCGGCGGCGGCATGCCGGGCGGTGACATGGACTTCTGATCCCCTCCGGGATCGGTTGGTCTTCGTCCGCACGGGCGGTCCCCTTCGGGGGGCCGCCCGTGCGGCGTTTCCCCGGGGGCCGGCGGGACTGCCGATCGGGGCGGCTCCTTTGGGACAATGGACGGATGGCTTCCGCTGATGACATCGAGACCGCCCTGCACAACGCGCGGGCGCTGATCCTGGCCGACCTGACCGCGAAGGACGTGGCGGACGCCGCCGTGGTGTCGCTGGTCGAGACGGCCGTGACCCACCGCCGCTGGTGGCTGGAGCAGTGGCCGGAGGGCACCGAGTACGTGCTCGGGCTGGTCGCCCAGGACGTCCAGGACGCGCTGCTGGAGGCGTACGGCCGCTGGCCGCTCTGCGCCGCGTGCGCGGCCGAGGGGGACCCGCACGCGCTCAGCGTCGAGCCCGAACTGGGGCCGGAGCCGCACTGGGTCTGCGGCAAGGAGGGCGCGGTCGTGGCGCCCGTCGGGCAGCTCTCCTGACGCGGCCTTCGAGCGGCCCGGGCCCTGCGCAGCCGCTTCGGGCGGCCGGCCTTCGGGCAGGCCGCCCGGGGGCCCGGCCTCCGGGCCTCCGGGCCTCCAGGCCTCTGGGCCTCTCAGCCTTCGAGGCGGCCGAGTTCGGCGGCCAGGTTGGCGCGGGCGGGGGCGTCGAAGCGCGCGTGGGCGGTGGGGGTGCGGTAGAGCGCGGGGAGCGCGAGCAGCTGACGCAGGACGGCGGCGCGGCCGGCCCTGAAGTCCGGCTCCGGCACGAAGGCGTACTCCTCGCGGACGGCGGCCGCGTACGCCGCGTACGCCTCGGGGGAGCCGCCGAGGACGGCGAGGTCCGCGTCGCAGAGCACCTCGCCGTCGCGGTCGCCCGGTTCGGGGTGGTGGGTGACGGTGAGCCGGACCAGCCGGGCGACCTCGGCGGTCTGCTGCTCCGGCAGGCCCGCCCCGGTGAGCGCCAGGACGGCGAGGGCGGCGCTGCGCTCCTCGTTCTCGGAGCGGTCGGGGCGGTAGACGGCGTCGTGGAACCAGACGGCGAGGCGGACGGTGTCCGCGGACTCGGCGTGCCCGGCCAGCGCGTCCACCTGGTCCAGCACCGCCCGCAGGTGGTCGGCGGTGTGGTAGCGGCGCTGCGGCTCGGTCCAGCGGCGCAGCAGCTCCCGCCCGGCCGGCTCGGGGTCGGTGTCCGTGCCGCAGCGGTGCAGCAGGGCGGTCCAGGCGGTGAGCAGGTCGTCGGTCGGCATGGGAGCCATTGTGGTGGCCGGGCGTGCCGGGAGTCCGCCGGGGGTCCACCTGGTCCCGGCCCGGGAGGAGTCCGCCGGGTCCCGGGCGGGGTTTCCGCTGGACCTATAGGTAGTTTGACGATATATGTAGTTCCATGACCGAACGCTCCATGCAGGAGCCCACGCTGCTTCTGCTCACCGCACTGGCCGACGCTCCCAGGCACGGCTACGCGCTGATCCAGGAGGTCTCCGCGATCTCCGGCGGCCGGGTCGCGATGCGCACCGGCACGCTCTACGGCGCCCTCGACCGGCTGCTCCAGCAGGGCCTGATCGAGGTCGCGGCCGAGGAGGTGGTGGACGGCCGGGCCCGGCGCACGTACGCGCTGACCGCCGCCGGCCGGACCTCCCTGGCCACCGAGGCGGAGCGGCTGCGCGCCGTCGCCACCGAGGCGGAGCGCCGCCTCTCCGTGTTTCGCCCGAGGACCAGGGGGACCTTCGCATGACGATGACCACGCCGACGGTGGCGGTGAAGGCCGCGCTCCGGTTCTACCCGGCACGCTACCGCCGTGAGCGCGGGGACGAGCTGGCCGCCGTCTTCTCCGACACCACGGCCGAGGCCGGGGCGCCCGCCGTCGTCCGGGAGGCGCTGGACCTCGCCGCGTACGGGCTGCGGGTGCGCACCCGGCTGACCGCCTTCTCCGCCGGCGGGCGGCTGCTGGCGCTGGCCGCGCCGGTGATCGCCGGGGCGATCGCGGGGGCCGGGCTGTACCCGTGGGTCAGCGACACGGACCTGCTCGCCTGGCGGCTCGGGCACACCTCGTCGGTGATCACGCTGGTGGCCGCCTTCGCGCAGCCGGTGGCGTCGCTGCTGCTGGCCCTCGCCGCGTTCCTGGGACGCTGGACGGAGGCGCGGGTGATCGCGGTGGCGGTGATGGCCGCCGGGCTGCTCGGCATGAAGGACGCCTTCGCGGTGGACCGGGTCGACGCGTGGTGGATCCTGGCGGTCGGCTCCTCGGCGATGCCGTTCGTGCTGGCCGGCCTGCTGGTGATCGCGGCGCCGCGCGAGCTGCTGGCCGAGCCGACCTGGCGCACGCGCGCCGTGGTGCCGGCGTCGATGGTCGGCGGCTGGTCCTTCTTCGCCCTCCAGGGCGGCTTCGACTCCCACTACATGCTGAACGGCCCGCGCTCGGTCGCGCTGGTGGTCCCTCCGCTGTTCCTGGTGCTGACGGCGCTGCGCGGCCGGCTGGTGCCGGCGGCGATCGGGCTCGCGGTGCTGCCGCTGACCGTCACCTTCAGCATGTTCACGCTCTGGCAGACGACCGGCGGCCTCTGGTACCTGCTGCCGATCTCCGCCGTGGCGGTGGTGCTGATGGCGGCGCCGCTGATGATCGGGAGCCGGGGCGGGGCCGGCGGTGCCCGCGGTCTCGCCTGACCGGGCGCGCACCGATGGCCGCACCGATGGCCGCGCCGATCACAGCGCCGATCGTCTGACCGGTCACCGGGGCGGGCCCCCGGCGTGGGCTCCCGGCCGAGCGACCGCCGGGGGGCTCGCCGGGGGCTCCCGGATGTGGCAGGCTATCCGATATGTCTAGACCAATTTTCGAAGTCATCGCGCTGACGCCCCAGGACGCCCAGGCCGCCGAGTCGGGCGGCGCCGACCGGCTCGAACTGGTCACGGACATGGCCGCCGACGGACTCACCCCGTCGGTCGCGGACTTCGCCGCGATCCGTGCCGCGGTGAACCTCCCGCTGCGCGTCATGCTGCGCATCCGGGACGGCTTCGCGCCCGGCGACCTGGACGAGCTGCGGGCCCGTGCCGCCGCGCTGCGGGCCGAGGGGGCGGACGAGTTCGTCTTCGGCTTCCTGGACGCCGACGGCGCCGTGGACCTGGCCGCCACCGGCGCCGTCGCCGAGGCGGTGGCCGGCTGCCGCTGGACCTTCCACCGGGCGGTCGACCACAGCGCCGACCGCGGCGCCGTCCGCGCGGCCGTCGGTGCGCTGCCCGGGCTGGACACCTTCCTCACCTCCGGTGCGGCCGGCGGAGTGGACGCGGGCCGCGAGGCGCTGGAGGCCGAGCTGGCCAAGGCCGGCGAGCCCGGCTACGGCCAGCGGATCCTGATCGGCGGCGGGCTGCGGGCCGATCACCTGCCGGGCCTGCGGGCGGCCGGCTTCGACGCCTTCCACGTCGGCGGGGCGGTCCGCGCCGACGGGTGGGGCTCGCCGGTGGACGCCGGCAAGGTCGCCGAGTGGCGTGCCCTGATCGATGGCTGAGCGTGGAAGCGCCGACGGCTGAGCGATCGGCGGCCGTCGGCTCGGTGGGAGGGGGACCGGCAGACGCCGGTCCCCCTCCCGCTTTCCGCTCCGGCTCCCGCCGCCCCCGTACGGCCGCTCAGCCCAGCTGCCCGGGCACCGGCTCGGCGTGCAGCACGGCCAGCCCGGAGACGGCGCGGGTGAGGGCCACGTACAGGCGGCGCAGGCCGGTCCGCTCGTCCGGTTCGCCGGCGACGACGGCGGCCGGCTCGTCCAGGACCACGTAGTCGTACTCCAGACCCTTGGCCAGCGAGGCCGGGACGAGGGTCAGCCGGGCCTGCGCACTGGTCTCGGCGCCGGGGGAGAGGTACGCCAGGCCGGCTGCGGTGAGCGCCTCGGCGAGCAGCGGGATGCGCGCGTCCGCGGCGATCAGCCCGGTCGAGCCCTCGTGCTCCAGCGCCCGGTGGCAGGCCTCGACGACCGCCTTCTCCAGCCCGTCCTCCGGGACGCGGGTGACCGTCAGCGAGCCGGGCGCCTCGCGGACCGAGGTCGCCGGGGCGAGGCCGGGGGCGATCGAGGGCAGCAGCCGGGAGGCGTAGGCGATGACCTCCTCGGGGACGCGGAAGCCCTTGGTCAGCTCCTCGACGTGGGCGGCCGGCTTGCCCAGGTGGTGCAGGGCGTCCGCCCAACTCGCCGTCGCCCACGGGGTGGTGCCCTGGGCGAGGTCGCCGAGGACGGTCGCCGAGCCGGTGGTGCAGCGGCGGCCGACCGCGCGGTACTGCATCGGCGAGAGGTCCTGCGCCTCGTCCAGCACCACGTGCCCGAGCGACGGTGTGCGCTGGACCAGGTCGGCCGTCTCGTCCACCAGGACGGCGTCGGCCTGGGTCCAGCGGGCGGTCTTCACGGAGCGGCCGGGCTTGGGCCAGAGCACGGCCCGCTGCTCCTCGGGGGTGAGCACGCCGTCCGCGCACGCGGCGAGGAACTCCGGGTCGGAGAGCAGCCGCAGCACCAGCCTGGCCGGCTCGACCAGCGGCCAGCACTCCTTGACCACCGCCTTGACCGCGGGGTTGCGGGCCACCGCGTCCTGCACCCGGTCGTCCGGCGCCTCGCCGCCCTGCTCCATCTTCAGCAGCACGGCGTGCGCGATGCGCTGCGGCAGCGCGTCGCGCGCGGCGCCGTAGCGGATCTCGCGGCCCTTCAGCTCCTCGACGATCTCGACGAGTTCGTACGCCGGGACGCGCCAACGCCGGGAGCCGCGGACCACCACGCAGGGCTCGGTGGGCAGCGTGATGCCGGCCCGGACCGCCCGGCGCAGCACCTCGGCCATCCGGGCGTCGCCCTTCAGCCGGGCCGCCTCGGCGCTGTCCTCGCCCTTCACCTCGACGTGCGCGACCAGCTGCTGCACGGTGGCCTGCGCCACGTCCAGCTCGCCGAGGGCGGGCAGCACCTGCTCGATGTAGGAGAGGAAGGCGTTGTTCGGCCCGATCACCAGGGTGCCGGTCCGGGCGAGCCGCTCGCGGTGCGCGTACAGCAGGTACGCCACGCGGTGCAGGCCGACGGCGGTCTTCCCGGTGCCGGGCGCGCCCTGGACGCAGACGGTGCCGGTGATGTCGGCGCGGACGATCTCGTCCTGCTCGGGCTGGATGGTGGCGACGATGTCGCGCATCGGGCCGACGCGGGGCTTCTCGATCTCGGCGGCGAGCAGGGCCGAGGCGGAGTCCGACTCGGCCGGGTCGCTGAGGTGCTCGTCCTCGTACGCGGTGAGCTCGCCGCCGGTGTAGCCGAAGCGGCGCCGGCGTTCGACGTCCATCGGCTCGGTCCGGCTGGCGCGGTAGAACGGCTGGGAGACCGGCGCGCGCCAGTCGATCACCATCGGGTCGCCGTCGGCGTCGTGGACGTGCCGGCGGCCGATGTAGAAGCTCTCCCCGCCGGAGCCCTCGGAGAGCTCCTCGCTGATCGCGTGCAGGTAGTCCAGGCGGCCGAAGAAGAGCGGGGTGTGCGAGAGGTCGGCCAGGGCGGCGATCCTGGCCTCGATCTGGTTCTGCAGCACGAGGGCGGTGACCCAGGTGCCGGTCACGTCGCTGATGTCGAGCGACTGGACGTCCTCCCGCATGGCGCGCAGCGCGGCCCGGGAGGAGGCCAGGTGGTCGCGTTCGCGCTGGAGGGGGTCGGTGGTGGGGGTGGCGGGCACAGCGAACCTTCCCGGCTGCCCCGGAGACGGGCGCAGCGGATCGTTGGAGCTCACGGTGGACACGGCCGACCGGTTGCCGTGCGGTCGACGCCTCCCCCGGCTGCCTGCGGGACTTCAGCAGGTACCACGGTTCGGGAGGGGGCAGACGGACGATCCTAGACCGCCTGCGGCTCCGGTGCCATTCAGCCCGTGCCGCGCGGCCCCAGGTCGGCGTACCGGACCACCTGGAACGCCAGCACACCCAGCCCGGCGAACTCGGCCACCGACGTGGCGGTCTGCCACCCCGCGTTCCCGTCGTGGGCCCAGAACAGGACGATCGCGGTGGCCGAGGAGAGGCAGAACACCAGCAGGTTGGCCGCCAGTTGCAGGTACTTGCGGCTGGTCCGCCGCTCGTCCCTCAGGTGTGAGGCCTCCCAGCCGAACACCGTCGTGTCGCCCGGGAGGACCGCGGCGAGGCGCGGGGCGAGGTCGCCGCGGATGTACCGGCCGATGGAGGAGATCTTGTGGTCGTTGATCAGGTACGTCCAGCCGAGCAGGAAGGTCACCGGGGGCAGCAGCAGGAGCCGTTCCGGGTGCCCGCCGGACTGCAGGGTCGCCGCCAGGACGGCGGCCAGCGACGCGAGCGTGGCGTAGATGAGGTTGTCCCGGAACCCGATCCGCTGCTTCTGCTCGTCCTTGATGGACGTGTACTCCGCGAGCAGCACCTGTACGGCGACGCTCTGCTCCTGAGGCGACACTGTCCCTCCCCCTGTGACGTCGACGGACGGCCATCTTGCCCGACCGGGCGTGGGCCGGTCCAGGCTGGGAGGCCTTCGGCCGGGGCCGCGGATCCGGCCCGGAAGTCCCTGCGGCATGGCTAACATGACGCCATGTCAGGATGGGCGGCCTACCGTGCGCGGGTGGCGAAGAAGCGGGTTGCCGGCTACATCCCGCCGACCTTCCACCTCACGGAGGCCGACGGCGAGGAGCAGGAGTACGAGGGCGAGGAGCCGGAGGGCGACGGGGAGCCGGAGGACCAGACCGAGGTCGCGCAGCGGCCGTACCGGTGGCTCCTCGACCAGTTGGCCGGGTTCCCGCCACGGACCTACCTGGTCGACGGGGTGGCCGGCAGCGGGAAGAGCTCGCTCGTCACCCACATGGCGATGGACCTGCTCGCCGCCGAGGTGGCCTGCGTCCAGGTCAACCGGGACACCCTGGCCTACGGCTTCAAACACCTCGGTGACCCGCTGGACTTCGGCCGGGCGCAGTGCCCGCCGGACATCGACGAGCCCCTCTGGAAGGCGAGGTTCAAGCAGCGCAGGGGCGTCTTCCTGATCGACGCCGTCAACGAGCTGGAACGCGAGCTGAACCCGAAGGAGATGCGCTTCGTCCGCCTCCTGCTGGACGGTTCGCACCGCTACCCGGTGCTGGCGACCTCGCGGACCGAGCCGGAGCGGCTGGGGTCGGCGGGGCTGCGCTCGATCAAGCGGCTCACGATCGCCCCGCTGACCGAGGGGGAGTCCGGCGGCTACCTGCGGGCGCGCGGGCTCGAACCCGACGCGGCCCTGAAGGAGATCCGGGCCGCGGGCCTGGACGGCGCGATCTGGAACCCCCTGCTGCTGTCGTTGCTGGCGGGCCTGCTGCAGACCGAGGGCGACGACCGCTCGGCCCCGCTGCCCCGCTCGCGGGCCGAGCTGCTGCGCCGGACCGTCCACCGGAACCCGGCGGGGAACCACGCCGACCCCGCGGCGGACCGGCTCAGGGGCCAGGGCCTGCACCTGGAGTCCGTGCTCTGCGCCGCGGCGCTGGTGGTGGCGGGCAAGGAGGGTGAGAGCGGCTTCCGGCGCAACGACCTCAGGGCCGTCCTCGACCGGGTCTGGGACGACCGGACCGGGCTGGACGGGCTCATCGAGGAGTTCCTGAACACGCAGATGGTGGCGGTCGAGACCACCGAGCACCACCAGGAGCAGTCCTACCGGCTGCTCCACCAGTCGATCGTCGACTTCGGGCTGGCCCTGGGCTGGCAGAACAGCAGCCTGCCGCCGCTCGCCTTCGACCTCGACCAGTGCGTCGGCGACTGGCTGGGCCTCCAGGAGGACACCGGGCGGGCGACGGAGGCCGTGCTGGCCCGCCGGGAGGACCTGCGGCCCAGCGTGCTGCTCGACGTCCTGGTCGCCAACCGCGGCCGGCTCTCCGACGAGTCGCGGGCGAGCATCTGGCGGGCCCTCGGCGAGCACTTCTGCGGAGACCGCAGACACCGGGACGACCTGGCGACGTCGCTCGGACGGGTGCCCTTCCACGTCGTGAAGGAGGGGGTGGACTACGGGCTGCTGGAGGACCTGAAGGAGCGGGACCCGCTGATGGTGCGCGGCGTCCTCGAATCCCTGTGGAACGAGACGCTGACGCCGGAACACCTCCAGCAGCTGCGCCGGCGCAAGCTGCGGCAGGAGAAGGACCAGCACCGGGCACAGGCCGAGGCCGGCGCCGCGGGCGAACCCTCCGAAGCCCTGGTGGCCACCCGGCTGGCGCGCCTGGCGGACGACCCGTCGTCCGCCAACCGGGGCAGGACGGCCCTGTGGCTGGCCCGCAACCGCCCCGTCGAGGCACTGGCGCCCCTGGCGGCCGCCCTGATCACCGACCCCGTGCCGACCGTCCGGGGCGCCGCGGCGAAGGCGCTCGGCCTGATCGGGGACCCGACGGTGGTTCCGGCACTGAAGGCGACCGTGACGGGTGACGCGGACCCGGTGGTGCGCGGCACCGCGGCCAACACCCTGGGCAAGCTCGGGGACCGGACCACGGTGCCGACCCTGCAGACGGTGCTGGAGAAGGACGACGACCCCGTGGTGCGCGCCTCGGCGGCCACCGCGCTGGGGAGGATCGGGGACCGCTCCGGGGTGACGGCCCTGCAGGCGGCGCTGAAGGGCGACCCCGACTCCGTGGTGCGCGGCTCGGCGGCCAATGCGCTGGGGTTCCTCGGGGACCGGTCCACGGCCCCGGCCCTGCGTGCCGTGGTGGAGGGGGACGAGGACCCCGTGGTGCGCGGCTCCGCGGCCACCGCGCTGGGGCGGCTGGGGGACCGGTCGGCGGTCGCGGTGCTCGGCGCGGCGGCGCAGCGCGATCCGGACGAGGGGGTGCGCGGATCCGCCGTGCACGCCCTGGGGCGGCTCGGCGACGGGTCGGCGGCCCCGGTGCTGGGCGCCGTGATGGAGGCCGACACCAACTCCTGGGTCCGGGGCGCCGCCGCCAACGCGCTGGGCGGGCTCGGGGACGCCTCGGTGCTCCCCGGACTGCGCAGGGTCGTCGAGGACCCGGCCGAGGACTTCACCACCCGCGGCTCCGCCGTGTGGTCGATCGGCGCGCTCGCCACCGAGCCCCAGCTCTGGCTCATCCCCTTCGCCGAGTCCGCCCGCAACTACATCGGGTCCGACGTGTCGTCGGCGCGGAAGTTCCGCGGGACGATCGTCAACCTCCTGGCCCGGCAGGCCGCCCACGAGGACGTCCGGCACTGGCTCAACCGGGTCGCCCGGCTCGACTCCGACCCGCTGAACCGGACGGAGGCCGTCCGGGGCCTCGCCCAGGCCAACGTCATCAGCAGCGAGCTGATCCGGTTCCTGATAGATCCGGAGAAGCCCCGCAGCGACAAGCGCAAGCGGGACACCGACAACGGCGTGCTGGGCAGCGCGGGGGCGGCCGCGCTCTGGATGTACGGCTACAACGAGAAGCTCGCCGACCACCTCCTGCCCTCCGTGGCCCGGCTGCTGACCGACGAGGCCACCTGGAGCGGCACCGTCAACGCGGTGCTCTCACCGCTCGCCGTGCTGCCCCTGGACGTGTCCCGGCGGATCATCCGGGTGCTGGAGGAGACGGCCGCGGAGTGCGGGGGCCGCCCGTTCCTGGAACGCCGGCTGGTGCCCTACGCGCGGCTCAACGAATGGCGCCAGGCCGTGCGCGGCGACATGGAACGGCTCAGAGAGAGACCCGAGGAGATCATGGCAGGCTTTCGGCCCGGACCGGCCGCGGCGGAGCCGGCGGAACCGTCCGCCGGGGAGTTCGACGTCGCCGTCCTCACCGCGATCCAGGTGGAGTTCCGTGCACTGCTGGACGAGGTGAAGCAGCGGGGGATCCCGGTGACGAAGGTGCAGAAGGGCAGCAGGTACTACCGCACCTTCACCCTGCCGGGGAGCCAGGGGCCCGTCCGGGTCGTCGCGGCCAAGGCCACCGACAAGGGCGGCCAGGCGGCGGCCGCCCTCACCCAGGCGGTGATGGCCGACTACGACTGCTCGCTGCTGCTGCTGGTCGGCGTCGCCGGCGGTTTCGCCGAACGCGGCGTGCGGCTCCACGACGTCCTCTTCGGGAAGGTCGTCCACAACTACGACCCCGAGCGCCTCCAGGCCGACGGGGCGGGCAACCGCCAGCAGGCCTACCGGACGGACGAGCAGCTGCTCCGGCTGGTGCAGGACCTCCACGTGGACGGCGACCTGGACGACGCGCTCGACGGGCACCGCCTGCACGTGAAGGACTACGCCAGCGGGGAGAAGGTGGTCGCCTGGGAGGACGCGCCGCTGCGCCGGGCCATGCTCGCCATGTCCACCGACGTGTACGGCATGGAGACCGAGGCCCACGGGGTCCTGCACGCCGTGTACGAGGGGGACAAGGCGGGCGCCTACGTCAACGCGGGCATCGTCAAGTGCATCAGCGACCTCGGGGACGAGGCCATGCGGGAGGACAAGGAGACCAAGCAGGAGCAGGCCGCCGGGATCGCGGCCCGGGTCGCCCTGGACGTGCTCTCCCACTTCTACCGACCCGTAGGGGGAGGGGTAGGGGACGGGGGAGGGGACCTCTAGGGGACGGGGAGGGGCCTGCGTACACCCGGAGGACGACCTGGGGCACGTCCGGTACGGCCTTTGGGGTGATGTGCCCGGACCGCTCGGGAGCCTACCGTTGAAGGCATGAGCACCGTACACGTCACGGCGCCGCGAGTGCCGAACCAGAAGTCCGCCCCTGCCCGCCCCGCGGGCGCCACCGCCACCGCGGCCACCGGCCCCGGCCGGCGCCGCAGTCCGCTGAAGACCGCCGTCCGCAACGTCGGCATCGCCCTCGACACCGCCGCGCGCGTGGTCTTCCTCGGGCGCGACGGCGTCAAGTACTGAGCGTTGCCGGGGGTTACAACACGTCGTCCGCGTCGATGATGCGGTACGCGTAGCCCTGCTCGGCCAGGAAGCGCTGCCGGTGGGCGGCGAAGTCCTGGTCGACGGTGTCGCGGGCCACCACCGAGTAGAAGTGCGCCGCGTGGCCGTCCGCCTTCGGGCGCAGCACGCGGCCCAGGCGCTGGGCCTCCTCCTGGCGGGAGCCGAAGGTGCCGGAGACCTGGATGGCGACGGTCGCCTCCGGCAGGTCGATGGAGAAGTTGGCGACCTTGGAGACCACCAGGACGCTGATCTCCTTGGTCCGGAAGGCCTCGAACAGCTTCTCGCGCTGGGCGTTGCTGGTCTCGCCCTTGATCACCGGGGCGTCCAGGGCCTCGCCGAGCTCGTCCAGCTGGTCGATGTACTGCCCGATGATCAGCGTCTGGTCCTTCTCGTGCTTCTTGACCAGCGCCTCCACCACCCGCCGCTTGGTGGCGGTGGTGGCGCAGAAGCGGTACCGCTCCTCGGGCTCGGCGGTCGCGTAGGCGAGCCGCTCGGAGTCGGTGAGGGTGACCCGGACCTCGCAGCAGTCGGCGGGCGCGATGTAGCCCTGCGCCTCGATCTCCTTCCACGGGGCGTCGAAGCGCTTGGGGCCGATGAGCGAGAAGACGTCGCCCTCGCGGCCGTCCTCGCGGACCAGGGTGGCGGTCAGGCCGAGCCGGCGGCGGGCCTGGAGGTCGGCGGTGAACTTGAACACCGGCGCGGGCAGCAGGTGCACCTCGTCGTAGACCACCAGGCCCCAGTTGCGGGCGTCGAACAGCTCCAGGTGGGCGTAGACGCCCTTCCGCTTGGTCGTCATCACCTGGTAGGTGGCGATGGTGACCGGGCGGATCTCCTTCTTCGTCCCGCTGTACTCGCCGATCTCGTCCTCGGTCAGCGAGGTGCGCTTGACCAGTTCGTGCTTCCACTGCCGGGCCGAGACGGTGTTGGTGACCAGGATGAGCGTGGTCGACTTGGCCTCGGCCATGGCGGCGGCGCCGACCAGCGTCTTGCCGGCGCCGCAGGGCAGCACCACGACGCCCGAGCCGCCGTGCCAGAAGCCCTCGACGGCCTGCGCCTGGTACGGGCGCAGCTGCCAGCCGTTCTGGTCCAGCTCGATCGGGTGCGCCTCGCCGTCCACGTAGCCGGCGAAGTCCTCGGCGGGCCAGCCGAGTTTGAGCAGCACCTGCTTGATCTGGCCGCGCTCGGACGGGTGGACGACGACGGTGTCCGGGTCCACCCGGGCGCCGACCAGCGGGACGATCTTCTTGGAGCGCAGCACCTCCTCCAGCACCGGGCGGTCCGTGGTGGTGAGCACCAGGCCGTGGGTGGGGTGCTTGGAGAGCCTGAGCCGCCCGTAGCGCGCCATGGTGTCGGCCACGTCGACCAGCAGCGCGTGCGGGACGGGGTAGCGGGAGTACTTCACCAGGGCGTCGACCACCTGCTCGGCGTCGTGCCCGGCGGCGCGCGCGTTCCACAGCCCGAGCGGGGTCACCCGGTAGGTGTGCACGTGCTCGGGCGCGCGCTCCAGTTCGGCGAACGGCGCGATGGCGCGGCGGCAGTCGGAGGCCTTGGGGTGGTCGATCTCCAGGAGAAGAGTTTTGTCGCTCTGGACGATGAGCGGTCCGTCGTTCACGCGGGGGAGCCCTCCACTGGCTGACAGGTCTGTCGGGACGCAGACCCTCCAGTGTCGCGCATCCGGCGGGGAAGGCGGGAGGCCGCCCGGGCGGGGGCTACTTCCACTCGAACACCTTGGCGCTGTTCTTGCCGTCGGCGGTGGAGTCGAACTCGAAGACGCCGGCGATGCCGTTCAGGCGGGAGAACTGCGGGGACGCGGTGGTGAAGAAGACCGAGCCGCGGAACGAGACACCGCCGCCCTCGGTGAAGTGGCCGACGCCGCTGCCGTGCCAGGTGATGGTCTGGCCGTCGGCGGTCATGTCGACGCCCTGGCCCTCACCGAACAGCGTGCCGTCGGCGTGGAGTTCCGACTCGTAGGTGGCGAACTCCGTGACCGGGGTGCCGAGGACCTCTCCCGTGCCCTGGAACGAGACCTCGACCACCGGGCCCTCGCCGCCGGCGAGCACCCGCCGGACGGTGTCCTGGCTCCGAATCTCCGCTATCCGATCGCCGAGCATGGTGACTCCTTCCGCAAACCCCCCTCTCCTCCGGACTACGCCGGGCCGGCGGGGTCGTCAACCGCAGGGCTGTGACCAGTGCGGGCGTCGCTCGTTAGAGCAGGTCATGAACAAGTCGAAGCGTGCCCTCACCGCTCTCGCCCTCCTCGGTTCGGCCTTCGCCGCGACCGCCTCCTCCGCCGGTTCCGCCCACGCCCTCGCGGGCGTCGGCGAGGGCCCGGGCGGGCTGCTCGCGTCCCCCGCCTTCCTGATCGCCGACCTGGCCGGGGCTCCCGAACTGCCGGTCGGCAAGGACCAGATCGGCACGCTGGCGGACAAGGCGGTCAAGGAGAAGGTGAAGGAGGCCCAGCAGGGCCACTGATCCTGCGGTCACTCCTCCAGTTCGGCGACGCCGGTGATCCGGTGCAGGGCGAAGGTGCGCAGCTCGTCGGCGTGGTGGTCGAAGGCGGTGACGAAGCCGCCCTCGACCTTGACCGGGTCGATGATCCGCTGGCTGGAGAGCCCCTCGGCGTTGAGGTAGCCGATCCACATCCGCTCGCCGAGCAGCACGGCCGTCTGCAGTGCGGCGAGGGTCTCGGCGGCCGGGGTGCGCGGGAGTTGGCGCGGGTCGGGGGTGTGCTCGCGGCGGACGGCGGTGGCGGCGCGGTCACCCGCCCGGATGGCCTTGATGGCGACGGCGAGCAGGGTGTCGTCGGGCGTGGGCGGGCCGTCCGGGACGGGGACGGGGGCCGCGCGCGGCGGGGTGCGGTGGCTGTCCGGCCGGGTGATCAGCACGTCGCCCTCGGCGGACTCGGCGGCGGGCGCGTAGCCCATGCCGCGCAGGGCCGCGAGCAGTACGTCCGGCGCGGCCTGGGCGGCGAGGACGGTGGGGGCGAGCAGGCGCAGCCGCAGGTCGACGGAGCGGCGGTCGGCCAGGACCTCGTTCAGCAGCGCCGGGTCGTCGCAGCGCAGGTAGGAGGAGGCGGCGCCGACCCGCAGGATGCCGTGCCGGCGGGCGACGTCGTCGATCAGGTAGGCGAGCGGCTGCGGGACGGGCGTGCGCGAGTGCTGTTCCAGGAAGGCCCGGAGGTCGGCGGCGGTGCGGCCGGCGTCGAGGGCCCGTCGGACGGATGCGGTGGTGAACCGGTAGACGGTGGCGCCGCCCTTGGACTCGATGTCGGCGCAGAGCGCGAGCGCCTGGGCGAGCGGGGTGAGCAGGGGGCCGGGGGCGATCGCGGTGAGGTCCGGCTGGAGGATCACGTGGTCCAGCGGCTGCGGCAGCAGCGGGGCCAGCACCTCGGCCGGGTCGGCCTCGGCGGTGAGCAGCGCGCGGGCGTGGGAGGCGAGGGCGCCGCGGCCGGTGACGCCGAGCAGTTCGGCCTCGGCGAGGGTCCACGCCGTGAGGTCGTCGCGCAGGTCGTGGGTCTGCCCGGCGGGCTCCTGCCCCGCGTGGGTCTGGCCGGTGTGGGCCTGGCCGGTGTGGGTCTGGCCGGCGGGACCCTGGCCGGTGGCGGGGGCCTGGCCGGTGACCGGGCCGCCGCGCAGCGGGCGCTGCCAGCGCAGGGTGGGCAGCAGTTCGCCGGCGGTGGCGGCGGTGCCGGGCGGCAGTTCGGCGAGCAGGGCGAGGGCCGCGCGGCGGACCGACGGGGCCAGGGTGCGGTCCAGTTCGGGGCCGAGCGCGGCCCGTGCCTTGCCCTTGCCGTCCGGGGAGCCGGTGAGGGCGGCGACGCGGGTGGCGGTGAGCCAGCCGCCGGCCAGCACCGCCCAGCGGTCGGCGGTGTCCTGCTGGAGCCAGCCGTCGTAGGCCGGGGTGGGCGCCCAGCGCTCGTCGGCCTCACCGTCGGGGGCCAGCAGGCCGCAGGTGTAGGCGAGTTCGAGCCAGAAGGCGGTCTGCTGCTCGGTGGTCTCCAGGGCCTGCGCGGTGCGCTTGAGGTCGCGGACGCCCAGGCCGCCGGCGCGCAGGGTGGGCGGGGGGTTGAGGCCCCAGAGGTCGAGCACCTCCTCGACGATCCGGACGGCGGTGTGCGCCTGGCCGGCGGCGGCCTTGTCCACAACCTGTGGATCGCGCGGGGCGGCGGCCGGGGCCGGCTCCGGCTGGACCGGCTCGACCACGCGGTGGGTGCGGCCGCCGCGCAGGTGCAGGGCGAGTTCGCGGGGCAGGACGACGCTGCCGGGGCTGCTGGGCAGCAGCAGGCCGCGGGCCAGCAGCCACTCGACCGGGCTCTGCGCGTCCTCGGCGGTGACCGGCCGGGTGGCGTCCGGGACGGTGCCGGTGGGCGGGCCCCAGACCAGCCGGTCCAGCAGCCGCAGCGCCGGTTCGGGCGCGGTGGCGAGCAGGGCGTCGCAGCGGGCGCGGTCGCCGAGCAGCGCGGTGAGCGCGGCGACGGCCGTGACCGGGTCCGGGGTGGCGGGCTGCCCGGCCGAGGCGAGCAACTGCTGGAGCCGGGCCGGGGACATGCCGACCGTGGCGTCGGCCAGGGTCGGGCCGAGGCCGGTGCGGCCGGGGTTGGCGGCGGTGGGCGCGAGCGCCTCGCGGGCCGCGATGACCAGGCGCAGCCCGTTCTCCGGCCCCCAGAGCAGCGCGCGGTCGCGCAGGGTGGCGAGCGCGCGCGGGAGGGCGGCGGTGACGGCGGCCCGGTCCGCGGTGGTCAGCGGGGTGGCGCCGGGGTGCGGCTTGACCCTGGCCGGGCCGGTGAGGAGCGCCTTCACGGTGGCCGGGGAGGCGCCGTCCGGGGCGGCGGCCAGCGCCTCGGCGACCTGGAGGGTGAAGCGGTCCAGCCGCTCCAGGGCGCGCAGTGCGGAGGCGCGGGAGGAGAGCCGGGCGGCGAGCTGGGTGAGGTCGCCGGGCACGGGGTTGAGCAGGTCGGGGCGGGACCGGAGCAGGGTGGCGAGGTCGTCGTCCGCGCGGCTGCGGAGCTCGTCGGCGAGGGTGCGCGGGCCGGCGGGCGCCTTGCCGGTGCGTTGGGGGCCCTGCTGTGTGGTCATTCGACCTAGGTTAGTCGGGAGGGGGCACGGTGGGGACCGGTCGGCGTGGCCCCGGTCGGGGTGGGTACCGTCTGACCGGCGGCCCCACGACGGCCGCTGCGGCACGGGCGAGGCGGGGTGTGGGGCGAATGTCGGACGGCGAGTGGTGGCGCAAGCGGGGGCCGTGGAGCGGGCCGCCGGGGGGCGGTGACGGCGGCACTGGCTCGGAGGGCGAGGACAGTGTGTACGCCGACGGGGCGCCCGCGGTGCCGCCGCGGCCCGCCGATCCGCCGGCCGCGCCGCCGTCCGCCGGGCCGGTCACCGGACCGCCTGCCGGCCCGCCGTCCGCGCCGCCGTCCGCGCCGCCGTCCGGACGTCGGCCTTCGCCGGCCGCGGACGACCCGGGCTCGCCCTGGGTGCCGCAGCCGATCGCGGACGCGGACGCCGATCCGGACGCCGTGCCGGCTCCCTTCACGGCCGTGAACGCGGGCGACTGGTCCCTCGTGTCGCTGGACTTCTCGGACGGCCCTGGCCCGGCCGTCAAGCCGATCCCCGAGCAGCGGACCGCCGCCGAGGACGCCCCTGCGCAGACCCCGCCCGCCGCCCCCGCCGCCGCGCAGGACAAGGGCAGGAAGCGGAGGAAGGGCCGGGCGGCGCCCCCGCCGCAGGCCGCCACGCCCGATGCGGCGCCCGACGCCGGCGCCGCGGCTGGTCCGAAACCGTCCGCGATGGCCGGCCGCCGCCCCTCCCCGCTCCTGCTGCTGGCCGCGGTGACGCTGCTCGGCGGCGCCGTCAGCAGCCAGCTCGTGGTGATGCTGGTCGGCTGGGGGCTCGGCTACCTGTCCAGCCGGCTCACCGACTTCACCCGCAAGGTCGGCATCCTCGGCATTCCCCTGATGACGATGAGCGCCACCACCGTCTGGTTCTGGGGCAGGTCCCAGGGCCGCTGGGGCGGGGCGCTCCAGCCGGGCCAGCAGGCGGGCCAGGTCGCCTGGTCGGCCGCGCCCGGCGTGCTGCGCGTGGCCGCGGTGCTGTCGGCGCTGTTCCTGCTGGCCGTGGCGTTCAAGCGGCGGGCCCGCCCGGAGGGGTGAGCCGCGGGCCCGGCCGTCAGTCGTCGGCGATGGTGACCCGGCGGCGGAAGGTCTCGGGTGCGCCGAGGTGCCCCACGATCCAGGCCGCGATGGTGGCCCGGGTGGCGGTGCCCGCCCCGGGGAGCGGGCGGTCGTACGAGACGCGGGGGCCGGCGGCGGGCGGCCCGTCCTTGAGCATCGGGGCGCGGACGACGGTCCAGGCCGTGTCGGAGTCCTCCAGGACCGCCTCCATCCGGGCCAGGTCGCGGTGGATCTCCCGGTAGAGCCGGTCGACCACCAGCCGGGACACCACCCGCTGGGCGAACGGCAGATGGCCGGTCTCCAGCCCCGCCGAGCCCATCACCACCAGGTGCCGCGGCCCGCCGGCCCGCGCGGCGGCCACCAGCTCCCGTGCGCCGTCCGAGAAGACCGTGGTGGCGGCCCGGCCGGTGGTGCCGAGCGTCGAGACCACCGCGTCCTGGCCGGTCAGCGGCTCGCGCAGGGAGCCGGGCCGGTGGACGTCGGCCTGCACGATGTGCGGCGTGCCGTGCGCGAACTCCGGTAGCCGGGAGGGTGTGCGGGCGACGGCCGTGACGGTGTGCCCGGCGGCCAGGGCGAGGTCGACGACCAGGCGGCCGGTGCGGCCGGCGGCGCCGACGACGGCGAGTTTCATCGCGTTCCTCCTTGCGGGCGGCCCCGAGGTCCGTTCGGGGGTCTGCCCTTGCCGATTCATTCAGACAGGCTGTATGACTGAACCCAGTGAACCACACAGTTCGGCTCAAGGGAGTGATGGGACATGCGAGTTCAGTACCCCGACCTGTCCGGCAAGGTCGTCGTGATCACCGGCGGCAGCCGCGGCATCGGCGCCGAGACCGCCCGCTCGTTCGCCCGGCAGGGTGCGGCCGTCGCCGTCCTCGGCCGGGACGGGACGGCCCTGGCCGCCGTCGAGGGCGAGCTGCGCGAGCTGGGCGCCAAGGCGCTCGGCCTGGTCGCCGACTGCACCGACGCCGCCGCGCTCGCCCGGGCCGCCGACCGGATCGAGGAGGGGCTCGGCCCGGTCGATGTCGTCGCCGCCTTCGCCGGCGGGGACGGCTACCCGGTGCCGACCGTCCGGGAGACCGAGGAGCACTGGCGCGCCGTGCTGGAGGCTAACCTCACGGCCACCTTCCTCACCGTCCAGGCCTTCCTGCCGGGCCTGCTGGAACGCGGCGCCGGCTCGGTGGTCACCATGGCCTCCACGGCCGGCCGGCTGCCCAGCGGCTCCTCCGCCGCGTACGCGGCCGCCAAGGCGGGGGTGCTGATGTACACCCGCCACCTCGCCCTGGAGCTGGCGGGCGAGGGCGTCCGGGTCAACGCGATCGCGCCCGGCGCCGTCCGGACCGAGCGGACGGCCGCCGTCATGCCGCCCGAGGTGCAGGCGGCCGTCGCCGCGGCCCACCCGCTCGGCCGGCTCGGCGAACCGGCCGACGTCGCGGCGGCCACGCTCTTCCTGGCGTCCACCGCGTCCTCGTGGATCACCGGCCAGACGCTGGACGTCAGCGGCGGCCGGGTCATCGTCTGACGCCCCCCGCCCGGGGCGCCGGCCCATCGGGGATACTGCCTGTTCACGAGAGGTCCGACCGTCGTTGCACCGGCGGCGGGACGAGCGAGTGGAGGCGAGCGCGATGAGCCCCCGGTCCTACCGGATGGGACAGCGGCAGGCGGACGTGGACGAGACGCGCGCGCGGATCGTCGCGGCCGCGCGGGGGCAGCTGGCCGGGACGGGCACGCTCTCGCTGGACGCGGTCGCCAAGCGGGCGGACGTCGCCCGGGCCACCGTCTACTACCAGTTCGGCTCGAAGACGGGCCTGTTGGAGGCCGTCTGCGACGCGCTCGCGGCCGAGGGCGGGATGGCGCGGCTCGCCGAGGCGTTCACGCTGCCCGGGCCCTGGCCGGCGGTGGACCGTTTCGTCGAGGTGATGGGCGGCTTCTGGGCGGTGGACCGGGTCTGCACCCGCCGGCTGCGCGCGCTGGCCGCACTGGACGAGGAGGTGGGCCGGGTCATCGCCGCACGCGACGCCCGCCGCCGCGAGGGCGCCCGGGTGCTGGCCGCCCGGCTCGACGGCGTACCGCAGGACGCGGCCGCGCTGCTGTTCGTGCTCACCGGCTTCGAGACCTTCGACGCGCTGGCCGGCGAGACGGCCGGCCCCGACGGTGACCTGCGGACGGCGGTTCCGGCCGTCACCCGGCTGGTCCGGAGCGCGCTGGGCGGGCCTGCGGCCTGACCGGTCGCAGGCCCGCGCGGGCGTCGGGGGCGGGGCTCAGGCGGACGCGGCCGCCGGGGCCGGGGCCCATTGCGGGTCGCGGCCCGACGCGGCCAGCGCGCGGTCGAGCGGCGAGGCCTCGGCGGGCACGGCGACGGGGCCGTCGAACCCGTCGTACTGGCGGAAGAGCGCGGCGAACTCCTCGACGATCCCGAGGACCGCCCCGGCCAGTTCGTCCCCGGCCCCGGCCCCGGTCCGCTGGCCGGTCGCGCGGGCGACGTCCCACCCGTGCAGCACCAGCTCCAGGACCAGCATCCGGGCGATGGCGGCGGCGGGCATCGGCGACCCGCCCAGGTCCACGTCGCCCTCCCAGACCGCCGGGTCGGCCCAGGCCGCGACGGCCCGCTCCAACTGGGCGGCGTAGGCGTCGGCCCAGGCGGGGTCGGCGGTGAAGTCGCGCTCGACGAGGTCCTGCGGCAGGTCCTTGCGCAGGGCCCGGTGCTCCAGGCCGTGCGAGGTGTAGAGCACCCAGTGGTTGACCAGCGCCCGGGTGTCGAACCCGGTGCAGGGGGTGGGTCCGTCCAGCTGCTCCGGACGGACGCCGCGGGCGATGCGCGCGGCCTCCGCGGCGGCCTGAGCCATGAGGGGGTGGAGTGCATGACCGTTCATGGCCCGATCCTGCGCGGGGTGGCGGCGCCGGGTCTTGAAGAAACGCGACGACGGCGCCCCTGCTGTCGGCGGCACGTCCTAGCCTGGCGGCATGAACGGTCCTGATCTCGGCCGCGGGGTGCTCCACCCCGGAAGGGCGGCGGGCGTGGTCCACCTGGACCGGTACGGGCCCGCTCCCGGGCTGGCGCGTCTGGTCGAGTTCTACTGGCTGGTCCGGTGGGACCGCCGCGGGCTGCCCGCGCACGAGCAGAAGGTGCTCGCCCACCCCAACGTCCACCTGGTGTTCGAGGCCCCGCGGGCGCGCGTCTACGGCGTCGACCGGTCGCTGTTCGTGCGCCGGCTGGAGGGCGCGGGGCACGTGCTGGGGGTCAAGTTCCGGCCGGGCGGCTTCCGCCCGTTCACCGACCGCCCGGTGGCCGGGCTCGCCGACCGGTCGGTGCCGGCGGCAGGGGTCTTCGGGCCCGCCGCCGACCTGCTCAACGAGGAGGTGCTGTCCGGAGCCGCGGAGCCGGCCGCACTGGTGGACGCCTTCCTGCTCGCCCGGCTGCCCGCCCCGGTGGCGGACCGTCAGGCGGAGCTCGCCGCCGCGATGGTCGAGCGCGTCACCGGCTCGGCGGACCTGCGCCGCGTGGACGAGCTGGCCGCCGAGTTCGGCGTCACCGTCCGCCAGGTGCAGCGACTCTTCGCCGAGTACGTCGGCGCGGCGCCCAAGTGGGTGCTGCGGCGGGCCCGGCTGCACGAGGCCGCCCAGCGCGCCGACCGGGGGGCGGATGTGGACTGGGCCGCGCTGGCCGCCGAGCTCGGATACGCCGACCAGGCCCACTTCACCCGCGACTTCACGGCGGCGGTGGGCCTCTCGCCGGCCCGCTACGCCGGGGGCCGGTGACCGGGGCGGCTCAGCCCCGCTCGTGCGCGGCCATCAGCGCGTGCAGCAGCCCGGGGAACGCCTCCTCGAACTCCTCCCGGCGCAGCGCGTTCATCCGCGAGGTGCCGACGTAGTACTGCCGGATGAGCCCGGCCTCGCGCAGCACGTGGAAGTGGTGGGTGGCGGTGGACTTGCTGACCGGCAGCTCGATCGTGCCGCAGGCGAGGTCCTCGCCGGCGGCGTACAGCCCGCCGACGATCAGGCGGCGCACCGGGTCGACCACGGCCTCCAGGACCTGCTGGAGGGTGACCTCCCGGAGGTCGGGGTGGGGCGGGGTGCGGTCCTGCTGTCCGCTGCGCCGTGTGGTCGCCATCTCGCTCCGATCTCCGGTGGCTCGTCGTACGGGGTTGGTCAGAGTATGGCCTGCATCAAAGTACGACAGACATCGAAGTTTGACAGCTGACGTACTTTCAGGTTCAGTGATCTGCGGCGGCCGACGGTTCCCGGGCCGCCGTCAGCGATCGGAAGGGGCGGGCGCGATGGCCAGGACGGTGCGGTTCCACGAACACGGCGGGCCGGAGGTGCTGCGGCTGGAGGACGCGGAGGTCGGCACGCCCGGCCCCGGCGAGCTGCTGATCCGGGTGGACGCGATCGGGCTCAACCGGGCCGAGGTGCTGTTCCGCAGCGGCGTCTACATCGAGCCGGTCCGGGAGTTCCCCGCCCGGCTCGGCTCCGAGGCCGCGGGTGTGGTCGAGGTGGTCGGTCCGGGCGTGGCCGGCTTCGAGTCCGGGCAGGCGGTCAGTGTGGTGCCCGCGTTCTCGATGAACGACTACGGCGTCTACGCCGAGCGCGCGATCGTTCCGGCGGCGGCGGTGGTCCACCGTCCCGAGGGGCTCGACGCGGTGGCGGGCGCCGCGGTCTGGATGCCGTACCTGACCGCCTACGGCGCACTGGTCGACGTGGGCGGCATGCGCGCCGGGGACACCGTGGTGATCACGGCGGCCTCCAGCAGCGTGGGCCTGGCCGCGATCCAACTCGCCCACCGGGTGGGGGCGGTGCCCATCGCCACCACCCGGACACAGGCCAAGCGGGACGCCCTGCTCAAGGCGGGTGCGGCCGCGGTGATCGTCACCGAGGAGGAGGACGTCGTCGGGCGGGTGCGCGAACTGACCGGGGGGCGGGGTGCCGAGTTCGTCTTCGACGCCGTGGCCGGCCGCGGCGTGCTCGACCTGGCCAAGGTGGTCGCCCCCGGCGGCACCCTGTTCCTGTACGGCGCCCTGAGCGGCGAGCCGACGCCCTACCCCGGCTTCGAACTCGGCATGCCGGCGCTGAACATGCGCACGTACACGCTGCACGAGATCACCAGGGACGGCGAACGGCTGCGCCGGGCGGAGGCGTTCGTCGCCTCGGGGCTGCGCAGCGGGGCGTTCACACCGGTGGTGGACAGGGTCTTCGGCCTGGCCGAGATCGCGGAGGCGCACCGGTACATGGAGGCGGGCAACCAGCTGGGCAAGATCGTGGTGACCGTCGACCACTGAGGGTTCGGCCGGGGCGGTCCTGCCCGGGCCGCCCCGCTCACGCCCCCAGGAAGCGCTGCAACTCCGCCAGGACGTAGTTGGCGGCCGTGTAGCCGTTGCCCTGGAACCAGAGCTGGTCGTCCACCTCGAAGGCCCGGTGCGCCTTCACCGCCCCGAGGGACTGCCAGGCCGGGGTGGCCAGGACGGCGGCGGTGCCGGCCGGGTCGCCGTAGGTGGCGTACACCAGCAGGTCGCCGTCGGCCTTGGCGAGCTGGTCGACGGGGATCTCGAAGTCGGACTGGTCGACGTTCTGCGCATCCGGCCGGCCGAGCTGTACGTCGGCCAGGACGGTGCCGGGGAAGGTCTGCCTGCCGTACAGCCGGATGCCGCCGCCCTGGACGAACCGCACCAGGCTGACCTTCCGGCCCGAGGCCCTGGCGCCGGACAGCGCCTGGACCACCTGGGAGACGTGCCGCTGGTAGGACGAGACGAACGCCGCCGCCGCCTCCTGGCGGCTGAGCGCCTGGGCGTGCACCTGGAAGTTGGCCTTCCAGGGGGCGCCGGTGGTCTGGGTGAGCACCGTGGGGGCGATCCCGCGGAGCTGGTCGTACCGGGCGCCGTCGCTGGTCTGGTTGGAGAGGACGAGGTCCGGCCGGACGGCGCGGAGGGCCGCCAGGTCCGGTGAGCCGATCGACCCCACCCGGGTGATCCCGCTGAGCCGGGACAGGGGCCAGTAGTCGGGGAAGCCGGAGTCCAGCGGCGCCAGGGCCGCCCCGACCGGGGTGATGCCGAGAGTGAGGGCCGAGTCGAGCTCCCCCGTGTCCAGCGTGACCACCCGCATCGGCGCGCCCGGGACGACCACCGGCCCCGTCGCGGTGTTCACGGTGACGTTGGGCACCGCTTCCGGGCTCGGGGTCACGGTGCCCGTCGCGGCGTCGGCGGGAGGGGCGGCGTGCCGTACGGCGCAGCCGCCGAGGGCGGCGGCGCCGAGCCCCGCGAGCAGGGCGCGGCGGGCGATCGGGGGCATCGGCGGTCCTCGGTGGATGGGCACACGGGCGCGGGCGCGTCGATTATGTCCGAATTGCCCGCTAGGCGTCCGCCTTCACCGCCCACGGCGCGCCCGGGACGACCAGCGGGGTGCCGGTCACCGGGTCCGGGACGACCACCGAGGACAGCCCGAAGACCTCCCGCACCAGCTCCGCCGTCACGACCTCGCCCGGCGCGCCCTGGGCGACGATCCGCCCGTCGCGCATGGCCACCAGGTGGTCCGCGTACCGGGCCGCCTGGTTGAGGTCGTGCAGGACGGCGACCACCGTCCTCCCGCGCTCGACGTTGAGCCGCCGGACGAGGTCCAGCACCTCCACCTGGTGGGCGATGTCCAGGAAGGTGGTCGGCTCGTCCAGCAGCAGGATGTCCGTCCCCTGGGCGAGCGCCATCGCGATCCAGGCCCGCTGGCGCTGGCCGCCCGACAGCTCGTCGACGCTGCGCTCGGCCAGTTCGGCCGTGGAGGTGCGCTCCAGCGCCTCCGCCACCGCCTGCTCGTCCTCGGCCGACCACTGCTGCCACCAGCTCTGGTGCGGCTGGCGGCCGCGCGAGACCAGGTCCGCCACCGAGATGCCCTCGGGCGCGGTGGGGGACTGCGGCAGCAGGCCGATCCGCTGGGCGATCCGCTTGGTGGGGACGCGGGCCAGTTCGGCGCCGTCCAGCAGTACCGCGCCGCGCACCGGCTTCAGCAGCCGGCCGAGGGCGCGCAGCAGCGTCGACTTGCCGCAGGCGTTCGGGCCGACGATCACCGTCACCCGGCCGTCCGGGACGACGAGGTCCAGCCCCTCGACGACCGTGCGCGCCTCGTAGGCGAGGGTCAGGCCGCGGGCTTCGAGACGGTGGCCGGGCACCGGGGGAACGGTCATCAGGAGCCTCCACGGCGGGATCGGATCAGCAGCCACATCAGGTACGGCGCGCCGACCAGCCCGGTCACCACGCCGACCGGCAGCTCGGTGGGCGCGAGCAGCCGCCGGGCCAGCAGGTCGGCCAGGACGACGACCAGCGCGCCGGTCAGGGCCGAACAGAGCAGCGGGACCTGCGCCGAGCGGGCCAGCCGCAGCGCGATCTGCGGGGCCATCAGCGCGACGAAGTCCACCGGACCGGCCGCGCCCGCGGCGCAGGAGGCCAGCACGATGCCGAGCAGCGCCATGCCGAGCCGGATCCGGTCCAGCCGCAGACCGAGGCCGACGGCGGTGGCGTCGTCGAAGGAGATCGACCGCTGCGCCCGCGCCGCCCAGAGCGCGAGCGGCGCGGCGGCCGGCAGCACCCAGGCGAGCCATCCGGCCTGGTCGTAGCCGGAGCCGTTGAGGCTGCCGGTCATCCACACCTTCGCCGCCTGCGCCTGGAAACCGTCCCCCTTGGTGAGGAAGACGGAGGTGAGCGAGGAGAGCGCGACCGAGACGCCGATGCCGATCAGCACGAACCGCTGGGCGTGCAGTCCGCGCCGCCAGGCCAGCAGGTACACCAGCAGGCCGGCCGCCAGGCCGCCGGCCACCGCCGCGTACGGCACCTGCCCGGCGGAGCCGACCACGCCGTACGCCATCAGGCCGACCACGGTGGCGGTGGCGCCCCAGGAGACGCCAACCACGTCGGGGCTGGCCAGCGGATTGCGGGCGACGGTCTGGATCAGCGCGCCGGCCAGGCCGAGCGCTGATCCGACCAGCAGGCCGACCACCACCCGGGGCAGCCGGAACTCGCCGACCACCAGCTCGTGCGGGCTGGGCCGCCCGAGCAGGACCGTCACCACCTCGCCGGGGGAGACCGTGGACTCGCCCAGACAGAGCGAGGCGACGACGGTGGCGGCGAGCACCAGCGCCAGGCAGCAGGCCGCCACGGCGGAACGCCGGTGCAGCAGGAACGACGCGCGCCCGGCGCGCAGCACGGTGTACCCGCGCAGAGCCACGGCGCTCATGCGCCCACCTCGCTGCGCTCGGCAGACGCTTCGCTCAACGCGCACCCCTCGACGGTTCGCTCGCTGCGCTCGCTCACGCGCCCACCTCCCTGCGCCCGGCAGACGCCTCGCTCAACGCGCACCCCTCGACGGTTCGCTCGCTCACGCCGCCACCACCTTCCGACGCCGGACCAGTGCGACCAGGACCGGCACCCCGACCAGTGCGGTCATCACACCGGCGGGGACCTCCGACGGCGGGAAGAGCACCCGGCCGAACGCGTCCGCGAGCAGCAGCAGCGCCGGGCCGAGCACCGCGGAGAACGTCAGCACCCAGCGGTGGTCCGCGCCGGCCACCGCGCGGGCGGCGTGCGGGACGGCCAGGCCGACGAAGGCGATCGGGCCGGCCGCGGCGACCGCCGAACCGGTCAGCACCGTGGCGCCGAGCGCGCCGACCGCCCGGACGGCGCCGGTCCTGGCACCGAGGCCCTTCGCGGTGTCGTCGCCGAGCGCCAGCGCGTCCAGCCCGCGCGCCACCGCGAACACCAGCACCGTGCCGGCCAGCAGGAACGGCAGCAGCTGCCAGGCCACGTCGGCGGTGCGGCCGGAGAGCGAGCCGACGTGCCAGAACCGGAACTGGTCCATGGCGGCGGCGTCGGTGGTGAGCACCAGGGTGTTGAGCGAGGCGATGAACGCGGACATCGCCGAGCCGGCCAGCGCCAGCTTGACCGGCGTGGCCCCGCCCCGGCCGCGCCCGGCCAGCCCGTACACCAGCACGGTGGCGATGACGGCCCCGGCGAAGCCGAACCAGACGTAGCCGGTGAGGGTGGAGATGCCGAAGCCGGAGATGGCCAGCACCACGCCGGCCGCCGCGCCCTGGCTGACGCCGAGGATGCCGGGGTCGGCGATCGGGTTGCGGGTGATGCCCTGCATCACGGCGCCGGCCAGGCCGAGCGCCGCGCCGACCGCGAGGCCGACCACCGTGCGCGGCACCCGCAGTTCGCGGACGACGACGGCGTTGGTGGTGTCGCCGCCGTGCAGCAGGGCGTCCAGGGTCTCGCCGAACGGGATGGTGCGGCTGCCGACCGCCAGGCTCAGCAGGACGGCCGTGGCGAGCAGGACGAGGGCGGCGACGAGCCACAGTATTCGGCGGCGCAGCAGCCGCCGCTTGCCGGGAGCGGTGGCCGGCCTCGCGGCCGGCGCGGTGGTGTCGGTCATGGCTCTCTCTCGCAGATAGCTGAGGCAAACCTAAGTTCCCTGGAGAAGCCGGGGCAAATCGCCTGTGCACCTTCGTTGGATAGCCTGACGACATGCCCACCACCCCGGTTTCCCCGCTCACCGTCGGCTTCGACCTCGACATGACCCTGCTGGACACCCGGCCCGGGATCCGGGCCACCTACGCCGCCCTCTCCGCCGAGACCGGCGCGTACATCGACGCCGACCTGGTGGTCACCCGGCTCGGGCCGCCGCTCGCGGACGAGATGGGCAACTGGTTCCCGGCCGATCGGCTGCAGGCGGCCGTCGACCGCTACCGCGAGCTGTACCGGGACCACGCCTTCGCCCCCACCGTCGCCCTGCCCGGCGCGCACGCCGCCGTCGAGGCGGTCCGCGCCCAGGGCGGCCGGGTCGCGGTGATCACCGGCAAGTACGAGCCCAACGCCCGGCTGCACCTGGAGCACGCGGGCCTGCACGCGGACGCGCTGGTGGGCGACCTCTGGGCGGAGACCAAGGGCGACGCGCTGCGCGAGCACGGCGCGAGCGTCTACGTCGGCGACCACCTCGGGGACATCCGCGGCGCCAAGCACGCGGACGCCGTCGCGGTGGGCGTGGCCACCGGCCCGTACAGCGCGGAGGAGCTGCTGGCGGCGGGCGCGGACGTGGTGCTGGCCGACCTCACCGGGTTCCCGGCCTGGCTGGCCGGTCACCTGGCCGGCCGGGCCTAGGAGCCGGGCAGCCCAGGAGTCAGGAAGCCGGGAAGCCGGGAAGCAGGGAAGTCGAGAAGCCCAGGAGTCAGGAAGCCTAGGAGCCGCGGACCCGGCGGCGCTGGGCGCGGGCGGAGAGCAGCAGCCCGGTCAGGGCCAGCAGGAAGCCCAGCGGCATCATCATGCTCAGCCAGTACGCGGCCGTAGGCAGCGGCGTGAGGTGCAGGAACAGCGGGACGAAGGTGACGAGCGTGGCGAGCGCGCCGAGCCCGAAGACGATCGCTCCGGCCTTGACGTAGGCGTCGCCGTGGTCGGCGCTCTGGCTGCTCACTGGGCTTGCTCCTCTGCGGGCCTGGGGGAGTCGGTCTGCCGCCCCAGTCTCGCAGAGCGCCCGGGCGGCGACCGCGCCGGACCGCTTCGCAGGCGAGCGGTCCGGTCACGTTGCGCAGTTTCCCGGGCGCTGGGAGTTTTGATCCCTGCTGAGCGGGGGTATGCAGGCTGTGCCGAGGGGTGCGACAGGTGCGCCCCGTCTCCTCAGACCGGGGGTGTGAGCCAGTGGAAAGCGCCGAGTCGCGCCCCGGCCATGCCAGTACCGGGTCGCCCGTGGCCGCGAGAGCCCCGTACGGATCCTTCGCGGAACGCGGATGAGGCAGTGACGGACCGTTAGTCTGCTCCCTACAGCGTGCTGACCATGGGCGCCCCGCGGGCGCCGAGTCGAGGTCGGCCCACCCTCCCACCCAGTGATCCCCGGCCAGGGCCGGGATCCCTCACACCCACATCGAGGACTGTTCGAGATGCCCACCGGCCAGGTCAAGTGGTTCAACGAGACGAAGGGCTTCGGCTTCCTGTCGCGCGACGACGGCGGCGACGTCTTCGTCCACACCAAGGCGCTGCCCGCCGGTGTCACCGTGCTCAAGCCGGGCCAGCGGGTCGAGTTCGGCGTGGTCGCGGGCCACCGCGGCGACCAGGCGATGGCCGTGCAGCTGCTGGACGCGCTGCCGTCGGTGGCGGCCGCCCAGCGCAAGACCCCGGACGACATGGCGGCGCTCGTCCAGGACTTGATCACGATGATGGACTCGGTGCTGCCGGGGCTCCAGCACGGCCGTTACCCGGCCAAGCCGGCCGGCCAGAAGCTGGCCGTGCTGCTGCGCGCGGTGGCGGACCAGTTCGACGTGTAGTCCGCGGTCGGGCCCGCCGCGCTCGGGCGGGCGGGCCCCGGACGCCGCGCGGCGCGGAACGCCGCGGGGCTCAGAACGCGAGCGCACCCGGGTCGAGCGGGGGCACCAGCCCCTCGGCGGCGGCCCGGGTGAGCAGCGCCCGGACGGCGCCGTAGCCCTCTTCGCCGAGGTCCGCGGTGAACTCGTTGACGTACAGCCCGATGTGCTGGTCGGCGACGTCCGGGTCCATCTCCTGGGCGTTCGCCAGCACGTACGTGCGGCTGGCCGACGGGTCCGCCCAGGCCTGCCGGACGGAGGCGCGGATGGCGTCGGCGATCGCGTGCAGCCGCTCGGTGCCGAGCGAGCGCTTGGCGATGATCGCGCCGAGCGGGATCGGCAGGCCGGTCTCCTGCTCCCAGGCCTCGCCCATGTCGGCGAGGCGGTGCAGTCCGTACTGCTGGTAGGTGAAGCGGGCCTCGTGGATCACCAGGCCGGCGTCCACCCGGCCGTCCCGGACGGCGGGCATGATCTCGTGGAACGGCAGCACGACGATCTCGCCGAACCCGCCGGGCACGGCCTTCGCGGCCCAGAGCCGGAACAGCAGGTAGGCGGTGGACCGCTCGGACGGGACGGCGACGGTCCGGCCGGTGAGGTCGCCGCCGGTGTCCGGGCGGGTGAGCACCAGCGGGCCGCAGCCGCGGCCGAGCGCGCCGCCGCAGGGCAGCAGGGCGTACTCGTCCAGGACCCAGGGCAGGGCCGCGTAGCTGACCTTGAGGACGTCCAGCCCGCCCTGCTCGGCCAGGCCGTTGGTGACGTCGATGTCCGCGAAGGTGACCTCGGGGGCGTCCGCGCCGGGCACCAGGCCGTGCGTCCAGGCGTGGAAGACGAAGGTGTCGTTCGGGCAGGGCGAGTGGGCGATGCCCAGCTGTTCAGCCACGGCGGGCCTCCTTCAGGAACTCCGGGTAGGGCAGCGCGGCGAAGGCCCGTTCCAGCGCGCCCAGCGCCTCGCCGATCCGCCAGGCGGCCCGGTCGCGCGGGCCCACCGGGTTGGAGACGGTGCGCAGTTCGAAGGCCGGCACGCCGTGCCGGACGGCGGCCTCGGCCACCCCGAACCCCTCCATCGCCTCGGCCACCGCGCCGGGGTGGCGGGCGGTCAGCGCGGCGGCGCGTCCGGCGCTGCCGGTCACCGTGGAGACGGTCAGGACGGTGCCTGTGACGGCGCCCAGGGCGGCTGCGGCGAGCGCCACGGCGGCCGGGGCGGGGGTGTGCCGGACGGTCCCGAAACCCAGCTCGGTGACGTCCGCGAAGCCGTCGGGGGTCTCGGCCCCGAGGTCGGCGGCGACGATCGCCTCGGCGAGCACCGTCGAGCCGACCGGGGCCTGCGGGGCGAAGCCGCCGCCGATGCCGGCCGAGACCACGAGGTCGTAAGGGTGCGCGCAGAGCGCGGCGGACGCGGCGGCAGCGGCGGCGGCCGGGCCGACCCCGCCCGCCAGCACGTCCACCGTCACGCCCGAGGGGTGCGCGGCGCGGTGCAGTTCACCGCCGGGCAGCGGCAGGGCCCGCACCGGCCCGCCGAGGCCGCGCAGGACGGCCTGCGCCTCGGCGGCCACCGCGACGACGACGAGCAGCCGGCCCCGCTCGGGGGCCGGCTGCTCACCGGTGTGTCGCTCGGTCACCGGGTGACCGTCAGGCGTCCTGGGTGTCCAGCTCGAAGTACCAGACGCCGTAGATCGCGTCGGGCTGCTTCGGGTCGGACTCGACCACGGTGACCAGGGTCTTGCCCGAGGCGTTGAGCGCCCGGGAGGCCGCGACGGAGCCGGAGTACGTGGAGCCCTTGGCCGCCGGGGCCAGGATGAACCGGCCGCCGGAGGCCTGGCCGCCGCCGTTGGTGTTGGCCCACCAGCCGCGGTCGGCCACGTCCGGGGTCACGCCCACGCCGATCCGGTCACTGGCGACCACGTCGGACTTGGGGAGCTTGCCCTCGTCCAGGGCCTTGCTGGCCTTGTCCTGGCACTCGCTCTGCTGGTCCTCGGTGAGCGGCTTGCCGTCGTTGAAGCAGAACGGCTCGACCTCCATCGAGGAACGGCCGACGGTGAGGGTCGCGCGGTGGCTGACGGGCTCGTCCCTGCCGGACGCGACGGCGACGGAGGTGCCGACCGTGGCCGCGCCGATCACGACGACGGCGCCGAGGGCGGCGATGACACGGGTGCTGAGGCTCATGCGTCAGAGGCTACCGGGCTTTGCCGATCACGCTACGCGGGGGTGGGCAACCGCGTGTTGTGGCAGGAGAACGACGGCCCGGGACGACCGCCCCGCCCTGCCCCGCCGGGGAGGGCCTCAGGCCACCCGAGGTGCGGCGGCGCGGCGCCGCAACCCCACCCGGAACAGCGAACGGACCGTCCAGAGCAGCACCACGCCCAGGACCCCGGCCGCCACCGAGAGGCCGAGCACGCCGTTCAGCGGCAGCAGGATGCCGACCGCGCCCCCGGCCACCCAGCACAACTGGAGCAGCGTCTCCGAACGGGCGAAGGCGGACGTCCGCACCGACTCCGGGACGTCCCGCTGGATCAGCGCGTCCAGCGCCAGCTTGCCCAGCGAGGCCGCCACCCCGGACACCGCGGCGACCAGGACCACCGTCACCGCGCCGTACCAGAGCGCGGCGGCCGCCGTGGTGCAGGTGGCCAGCAGCAGCATCGCGGTGACCGTCGCCTCCGAGCCCCGGGTGCGCAGCCATGAGCCGAGCACCGAGCCCAGCGCGTTGCCCGTGCCGGCCGCGAGGGCGACGAGGCCGAGCGCGAGGGTCGGCTGGAGCCCGCCGATCGGCTCGTCACGGAGCAGGAACGCCAGGAACATCACCAGGAAGCCGACCAGCCAGCGCAGTGCCGACATCGCCCGCAGCGCCAGGATCACCGAGGGTCCGACGGTGCGCAGCGACGCCTTCGGCGCCTTGGCCGCCTGCGTGGTCCCGGTCCCGGCGCCGCTGCCGCTGCCGGGTTCGGCTCCGGCGGGGACGGCCGCGGCCTCGCCGTGCACCTCCGCGTGCAGGACGGCCCGCTGCTCGCCCTTGGCGGAGTCCACCGCGTGCGGCAGGTGGAAGGCCATCAGGGTGCCGACGACGAAGACCAGGAAGGCGCCGCGCAGCGGCCACCCCGGCCCGATCAGGTGCAGCAGCCCGCCCACCCCGGCCGCCACCATGGTGGCCAGCAGCCCGGCCAGGGTGACCCGGGAGTTCGCCTTCACGAGTGAAAGCCGGCTCGGCAGCAGCCGGGGCACCACGACGCTGCGCACCACCCCGTAGGCCTTGGACGCCACCAGGACGCCCAGCGCCTCCGGGTAGAGCGCCAGCCCGCCGCCGACCACGGTGCCGGCCATCGTCCACGCCAGCACCGCACGGGCCAGCATCGACGTCGCCATCGCGGCCCGGCGGCCGTGCGGGAGGCGGTCCAGCAGCGGGCCGATCACCGGGGCCAGCACGGCGAACGGGGCCATCGTGATCAGCAGGTAGAGCGCCACCCGGCCGCGGGCCTCGCCGGTGGGGACGGAGAAGAAGATGGTGGAGGCCAGCGCGACGGTGATCAGCATGTCGCCGAACGAGTTCAGCGCGTGCAGCTCGATCAGTTTGGCGAGGCCGGACTCGCCGGCGCCCTCGGCGGAGGTCGCCTTGCGGATGCGGCGGCCGGTGCCGTGGACGACCTTTCCGGTGCGGGAGCCGGCGGCGGAGGCGGTGCGGACGAGGAAGTGCCGGCGCGGCTCCTCCTCCTCGTCGAGCGGGTCGAGCGCGTCGAGGGCGTCGAGCGCGTCGACGGCGTCGAGCGGGCCGGGGGAGTCCGGGGAGTCCGCGTCCGGGTGCTTGTCGAGGTCCACGTGCCCGGCGGAATCCCGGGGCGTCGCGGAGGTGTCCACCGGCTGCGGTTCGCCCGCAGCGAGGACCGGAGGCTGCTGTCGCGGCACGGCGTTCACCTCGTCGGGACTGCCGTCGGCCTGCGAGGCGCGCAGTGCATGCTGCGACGGGTTTTCGTCCGCCACAAGCCCATCCTGCCCCAGAATCGTGACGACGACGCGGGATTCCGCTTCGCTCGGCGCGGCCGTTCCGGCGCCGGCCGCCGCCCCGGACTGTGCCGGGTGGCCGACCGGCGGGTAGCCTGCCCAGGGTCCGCCCGACGATCGGCCGGGCGCCGGCCGGAGCTGACGGGCGGCGCGGCCGGTACCCGAGGCGGCCCGTGGTCGCGCAGAATGGACGAGGGAAACCGAGCCGCGACGGAACAGGCAACACGCCGTGGGCAACAGAAGAACTGGGAGAGAATCGACGCCGTGAGTGCTGCGATGCGAAGCCGTACCCCCGACCGGCTCTGTGCCGAGGCCGTCGAACTCGCCCGGCAGGCGGCAGACGAGGCCGTCGGAGCAGAGACCGTCGGTGCGCACCTCGGAGTCCAGGCGGACGCCGACCGCGTCGTCACCCACACCTTCGAGTGCCTGGACGCCGCCTACCGGGGCTGGAACTGGGCCGTCACCGTGGCCCGCGCCCCGCGCGCAAAGAACGTCACGCTGGACGAGGTCGTGCTGCTGCCCGGCCCCGACGCCGTGCTCGCCCCGCAGTGGGTGCCGTGGAGCGAGCGGCTGCGCCCCGGCGACATGGGCCCGGGCGACCTGCTGCCCACCGACGCCGACGACCTGCGCCTGGAGCCGGGTTGGTCCGGCGAGGACGAGCCGGCGCCGAACTCCGCGGTGGCGCTGGCCGCCGAGGAGGACGTGGTCGTCAGCGACCCGCACATCCAGCCGGCCCCGGTGCGTGCGCAGATCGGCGCCGTCGCCGAGGAGCTCGGCATGGGCCGCAGCCGGGTGCTCTCGCGGCTCGGCCTGCACCTGGCGGCGGACCGTTGGGAGAAGGCGCACGGCCCGCAGACGCCGATGGCGCAGTCGGCCCCGGCCTCGTGCAACAGCTGCGGCTTCCTGATCCCGATCGGCGGCTCGCTCGGCCAGGCGTTCGGTGTCTGCGGCAACGAGTTCGGCCCGGCCGACGGCCAGATCGTCTCCTTCGCGTACGGCTGCGGCGGTCACTCCGAGGCGGCGGTCATCCCGGCCCCGCCGGCGCCGTCCGAGCTGATCCTGGACGAGCTGGTGGTCGAGCCGCTCCAGCTGCACCCCGACCGCACCTCCGGCTCGGTCGAGCCGGACGCCCCGGCCGAGGAGCTCGGCCACTCCTGAGCGATCCGCCGCCGGCCCGCCCCCCGTCACGTCGAGGGGGCGGGCCGGCGGCGTTCAGCGGCGGCCGAACAGCCCGCGCCTCGGCGGCGCGGCCTCCCGCGGCGGGTTCGGCGGGGCGGGCGGCGGGGCCTCCTCCTCGGCGTGCACCAGCTCGCCGACCGAGACCCGGAAGTGACGCTTCCAGCCGCGGTAGTGGAGCTGGACCAGGAAGCCGCCGTCGGGGAGCCGGAAGACCCGCCGGGCCGGTGTCCCGGCCGGCTCCCCGCTCTCGCGCGGGAGGTACGTGCGGGCCGTCTCCTCCGCCAGCTCGACCGCCTGCTCCCGGCCGAGCGGAGCCTCCTGGGGCGGGGCCAGCTGCCAGCGGTAGTAGACGGAGTCGCCGTAGTCCCGCCTGTCGCGTTCGATCAGGACGTACCACGAACGGTCGGACACCTGTGGACGGTCGGACGCCATCGGATTCCCCCCTCGCCGGGCCATCGGAGCGGCCCCAGGATAGGCGCGGCCCCACCCCGGTCCGCCGGGGGTGCCCGGGCGGGGGAGAATGCCCCCCGTACGAAGTACAGGGCGGCGGAAGGCGGCAGGTCCAGTGGAACCTCGGATCATCGGCAGCGGCACGGACGAGCACCTCGCGGACCACTTCGGCAGCGCCGGGCTGCGCCGCCGGGTGCTGGACGCCTGGGCCGCCTCCCCGGCCCGGTTCCGGGAGGACGCCAACGCCGAGGAGGAGCTCGCCCTCGGCGGCTACCGCGACCGCCTCGTCGTCGAGTTGGCGCAGAACGCCGCCGACGCGGCGGCCCGCGCCGGCGGCGGTCCGGGCCGGCTGCGGCTCACCCTCGCGGACGGCGTGCTGGCGGCCGCCAACACCGGCGCGCCGCTGGACCACGCCGCCGTCGAGTCGCTCTCCACCCTGCGCGCCTCCTCGAAGCGGGCGGACGAGCAGCCCACCGTCGGCCGCTTCGGCGTCGGCTTCGCCGCCGTCCTCGCCGTCACCGACGAGCCGGCCGTGCTCGGCTCCGCCGGCGGCGTGCGCTGGTCGCTCGGCGAGGCCCGCTCGCTGGCCGAGGCGCAGCCGGCGCTCGCCGACGAACTGCGCCGCCGGGACGGCCACGTGCCGCTGCTGCGGTTGCCGTTCGCCGCCGAGGGACCGGCGCCCGACGGCTACGACACGGTGGTCGTGCTGCCGCTGCGCGACGCCGCCGCCGAGGACCTCACCCGCCGCCTGCTGGCCGGCATCGACGACGCGCTGCTGCTCACCCTCCCCGGCCTCGCCGAGGTCGTGGTGGAGACCCCGGACGGCACCCGCACACTGACCCGGTCCGCCGCCGAGCCGCGCCCGGACGGCGTCACCGAGGTCACCGTCACCGACGACGCGGGCGGGCGGCTGCGGCAGACCGTCTGGCAGACCGCCGGCGCCTCCGGCTCGCTGGACGCCGCGCTGCTCGCCGACCGCCCCACCGAGGAGCGCGCCCGCCCGTACTGGACGGTGACCTGGGCCGTCCCGGTCGGCGCCGACGGTGCCCCGCAGAAGCCCGGGATCGCCCCGGTCCTGCACGCGCCGACGCCGAGCGACGAGCCGCTCGGCCTGCCGGCGCTGCTGATCGCCTCCTACCCGCTGGACTCCACCCGCCGGCACGTCGCCCCCGGCCCGCTCGCCGACTTCCTGACCGGGCGCGCCGCCGACAGCTACGCCGATCTGCTGCGCGCCCGCGGCGGCGACCTCGGCTCGCTCGGCCTGGTGCCCGGCCCGCTCGGCCAGGGCGCGCTGGACAACGCGCTGCGCGCCGCGATCCTCTCCCGGCTGCCCGGCACGCCGTTCCTGCCGCACCCGGCGCCGGTCGAGCAGGGCACGCCGGCGCTGCGGCCGCGGGACGCCACGCTGCTGGAGGGCGCGGACGGCTCGGTGGTCGAGGCGCTGGCGCCGGTCTTCCCCGGGCTGCTGCCGGCCGGCCTGGAGCGCCGCAGCGAGCTGCGGGTGCTGGGCGTGCGCCGGGTGCCGCTGGCCGACGTGGTCGACCAGCTCGGCGGTCTGGACCGCGAGCCGGCCTGGTGGCGCAACCTCTACGCGGCGCTCGGCGCGGCCGACCCGGAGGCGCTCGGCGCGCTGCCGGTGCCGCTGGCCGACGGACGGACGGTCACCGGCCCGCGCCGCGTCCTGCTGCCCTCCGACGACGCCGACTGGGCGGCCTTCCCCGGCTACCCGGAGTCGCTGGCCGGTGCGCTGGCCCTGCTCGACCTGCGCCTCGCCCACCCGGAGGCCGCGCACCCGCTGCTGGCCAAGCTCGGCGCCGGCACCGCCACCCCGGCCGGCGTCCTGGACACCCCCGAGGTGCGGGCCGCCGTCGCCCGCTCCTACGAGCTGGCCGAGGACGACCTGGACGCCGCGGCCGACCTCGCCGAGTCCGTCCTCGGCCTGGTGAAGGCGGCCGCCCCGGCGGTCGGCGAGCACCCGTGGCTGGCCCGGCTGGCGCTGCTGGACGACGAGGGCGAGCCGACCCGCGCCGGTGAGCTGATCCTGCCCGGCAGCCCGCTGGCCGGTCTGGCCCGGGAGGACGACGCCGGCTGGCTGGACGACGAACTCGTGGACCGCTGGGGCCCCGAAGTCCTGGCCGCGGCAGGAGTGCTGGCGGACTTCGTGCTGGTCCGCGCCGAGGACGTGGTGCTCGACCCGGACGACCTGGAGCGGCTCGACCCGACCGTCCCCGCCGACCGCGCCGCCGGCGGCCGCCCCACCGGGCTGCTGGACGAGGCGCCGGACGGCCTCGCGGAGTGGGCCGAGGACGCCCTGGAGGCGCTGCACGCCGACGACGCCGACGCGGTCGGCGTGCCGCCGGTCGCGGCCGAGCTGCTCGCCGTCCGCGACCTCGACCTGGTGGACGACGACGCCTGGCCCGAGGCGCTGGCCGCGCTGGCCCGCCCGCCGTACCGGGACGCCGTCGTCCTGCCCGTCCGCGCCCTGCTGCCGGACGGCTCGTACGCGGACCTGCCGCCGTACACCGCCTGGTGGCTGCGCGACCACCCGGTGCTGGACGGCCGCGAGCCGGCCGGCCTGCGCGCGGCCGGCGCCGACCCGCTGCTGCGCGGCCTCTACGACGAGGCCCGCACGACGCTGGACGAGCAGTTCCTGCACGCGCTGGGCGTCCGCACCACGCTGACCGCACTGCTGGCCGAGCCGCACGGGCCGGACGAGGTGCTGGACCGGCTCACCGATCCGGCCTCCGAGGTCGGCCACCGCCAGCTGCACGGCATCCACAGCGCGTTGGCCCGGGTGGAGGCGGAGCGGATCGATCCGCTGGACGTCGTCCGGGCGCTGCCGCCGCTGGACCCGGAGACCGGTCGCCGCCCGGCGCACACGGTGATCGTGGACGCCACCGAGGCGGTCGTCGCCGACGCCCCCGACCTGGTCCAGCTCCTGCACCCGTACCCGCTGCTGCCGGTCGCCCCGGCACTGGCCGCGGACCTCGCCGAGCGGCTGCACGTCTCGCTGGCCAGCGAGGTGGCCGGCGGCCGGGTGCTCTCCGAGGGCCGGCTGCACCGGGTCCCCGCCGTGGTGCGGGAGCTGCTGCCCGGCTGCCCGGTGGCGTACGAGGAGCACGAGGAGCTGCTGGTGGTCGGCCCCGACGGCAACGAGGCCGCGGTGGACTGGCGGTGGGACTCGGTGGCGGACACGCCGGAGGCGCCGTACGACCCGGATGCGGCCGAGGAGGCGGACGAGGACGACGAGTTCGAGCTGCCGCCGGCGCCGGGGCTGCTGCACGCCGCCACCCCGGAGGGCCTGGCCGCCGGCCTGGCCTGGTCGGTCGGGCAGTGGCACCGGCGGTTCGAGGTGCTGGCCGCGCTCACCGAGCCGGACCGCGCCTACGAGCTCTCCGCGGCACGGGACTTCGAGGGCTAGACCGGCCCGGCCGCTTCGCCCGCGTACCCGCTCCGCCCGCGCATCCGCTCCGGCTCAGGGGCGGGTGCGCGCGGACGCGGTCAGACGGAGGTAGAGCGTGAGCGTGACCGCCACCCAGAGGGCCAGCAGTGCGGCCAGTGCGGCCTTCCGCAGCAGCGGACCGGCCTCGATCCCGGCGAACGTCACCACCCCGTAGCCGGCCAGCGCCGTCAGGCCGGCCGCCACGAGCCCGCCCAGGAAGGCGGTGAACGCCTCCAAGTCCCCACCCCTGCGTGCCATCCGGCCACCCCCTCCGGGGTCAATCATCCATCTTGCGCCGCATGATCCGCCAGACCACCTCCAGCACCAGCCCGGCGGTCACCGCGATCGCGACGCCGATCCACGGGTCCCGGGTGCCGGAGAGGGAGAGCTCGAAGAAGTCCGACAGCCACGGCACGGTCAGCACCAGCGCGAACGCCCCGCACATCGTCCCGATCAGCAGCAGCCGCCACCAGTTGTACGGCCGGGCCACGATCGCCAGTACCCAGATCGCCACCAGGAACAGCGTCAGGGTGGCCACGCTGGTGTCCGCCTCCAGGTCGGTGGCGTGGTTGGCCCGGGCCAGCGCGTAGGCGGTGAAGGTCGCGGTGCCGGCGATGATCCCGCCGGGGATCGCCAGCCGCAGCACCCGGCGGACGAAGCCGGTGCGGGCGCGCTCGTTGTTGGGCGCCAGCGCCAGGAAGAAGGCCGGCACGCCGATGGTGAGGGTGGAGAGCACCGTCGAGTGCCGGGGCAGGAACGGGTACGGCGAGTGGGTGAAGATCACCAGCAGGGCGAGCAGCACCGAGTAGACCGTCTTGACCAGGAAGAGCCCGGCCACCCGCTCGATGTTGCCGATCACCCGGCGGCCCTCGGCGACCACCGAGGGCAGGGTGGCGAAGGAGTCGTTCAGCAGGACGATCTGGGCGACGGCCTTGGTCGCGTCGCTGCCGGTGCCCATCGCCACGCCGATGTCGGCGTCCTTGAGCGCCAGCACGTCGTTGACGCCGTCGCCGGTCATCGCCACGGTGTGCCCGCGCGACTGCATCGCGCCGACCAGCTCGCGCTTCTGCTGCGGGGTGACCCGGCCGAACACGGTGGTGCGTTCCGCGGCGTCGGCGAACCGCTCCGGCTCGGCGGGCAGCGTCCGGGCGTCCAGCGGGTGGTCGGCGCCGGGCATGCCGAGGTGGGCGGCGACCGCGCCGACCGAGACGGCCGCGTCGCCGGAGATCACCTTCGCCTGGACCTGCTGCCCCTCGAAGTAGCGCAGGGTGTCGGCGGCGTCCTCGCGCAGCCGCTGCTGGAGCACCACCAGGGCGAGCGGCTGGAGGTCGGCGGCCGGGTCCGGGGCGTCCAGCGGGACGGGCGTGCGGCCGAGCAGCAGCACCCGCAGGCCCTTGGCGCCCAGCTCGTCCACCTCGTCCAGGGCCGGGTGCCCGGCGGGCAGCAGCACGTCGGGCGCGCCGAGCAGCCAGCTGGCCTCGCCGCCCTGCGGCTCCAGTAGCTGCACGCCGCTCCACTTGCGGGCGGACGAGAACGGCATCGCCTCGATCACCCGCCAGCCGCCGCCACCGCCGTCGCTGCCGGTGCCGTAGGCGTCGATGACGGCCTGCATCGACGGGTTGGGGCGGGCGTCGGCTCCGGCCATCACGCCGAGCGCCTGTTTGACGGTCGCCGGGTCGGCCGGGACGTGCCGGGCCGGCGGGGCGTCCGGGCGCAGGTGGCCGTCGGCCCCGGCGACCTCCGGCAGGGTGCGCAGCTCGACCACGTCCATGCCGCCCTCGGTGAGGGTGCCGGTCTTGTCCAGGCAGACGATGTCCACCCGGGCCAGCCCCTCGATCGCGGGCAGCTCCTGCACCAGGCACTGCTTGCGGCCGAGCCGGACCACGCCGATCGCGAAGGCGACCGAGGTCAGCAGGACCAGCCCCTCCGGGACCATCGGCACGATGCCGGCCACCATCCGGCGGACCGCCTCCTGCCAGTCCCGCCCCTCCACCGCCAGCTGGCTGATGATCAGGCCGATGGCGGTCGGGACGAGCAGCCAGGTGATGAACCGCAGGATGCTGTTGATGCCGCTGCGCAGCTCCGACCTGACCAGGGTGAACCGGCTCGCCTCCTCGGCCAGCTGCGCCGCGTAGGCCTCGCGGCCGACCTTGGTGGCGGTGAACGCGCCGGCGCCGGCCACCACGAAGCTGCCGGACATCACCTGGTCGCCGGGCTGCTTGAGGACGGGGTCGGGCTCGCCGGTGAGCAGCGACTCGTCGATCTCCAGGCCGTCCGCCTCGGTGACCTCGCCGTCGACGATCACCTTGTCGCCGATGCCGAGCAGCACCGTGTCGTCCAGCACGATCGCGCCGGTGGCGATCTGCTGGACGGTGCCGTCCCGGCGGACCTGCGGTCTGGCCTCGCCGATCAGTGCGAGGCTGTCGAGGGTCTTCTTGGCCCGCAGTTCCTGGACGATGCCGATCGCGGTGTTGGCGACGATGACCAGGCCGAAGAGGCCGTCCTGGATCGGGCCGACGATCAGGATGATGCCGAACATCACGCCGATGATCGCGTTGAACCGGGTGAAGACGTTGGCCCGGACGATCTCCCGGGTGGAGCGGCTGGACCGCACCGGGACGTCGTTGACGTCCCCGCGGGCGACCCGCTCGGCCACCTCGGCGGTGGTGAGGCCGCCGCGCCGCCCGGGCAGCAGTCCGAGCGGGTGGGCGCCGTCGGGCTCCCGGGTGCCGCCGCCGTCCCGGCGGCTGTCACGCTCCCGGTCGCCGGGCGTCTCTTCCGCGGGCTGCGCAGGCTGCGTCATGGCACCGACTCTACGGGCGCCTTATGTCCGATGCGTGCTACTAAAGGACTATTCAGTCCGACCGGGTGGCCGGGTCGGCGCCGTTCCCGGTCGCGCCGTTGCCGGGTGCGCCTTCACCGGGGGTCTGCGCCTCGCCCGCGGCCCGGCTGCGGGCGATCGCGTCCCGGCGGGCGCGGCAGTACCAGAGGCCGATCAGGCCCAGGCCGGCGCCGGACAGGCAGATCCACGGCCAGCTGCCGTGGCCGTGTTCGGAGAGGGCGCCCTGGAAGGGGAGGAGCGCCAGGAAGGCGATGAACCACAGCACCGTGCCTCCGCCGACGATGGCGACGTCGTTGGCCTCCAAGGGCGGGGGCGAGGGGTGCAGCGGGGTCTTCGGCATGGGCCCTAGCGTACGGCGCCGGGGCTCCGCGTCCGACTTTCGGCCGCCGTTGTCCGGTGCCGTTCGTCCCCGCTCGTTCTACGCGCGAAGATAGCGCGTGTGCGATCGGGGAATTCATACTGGGCGTTCCGGTTGGCCGCGCCATGCCCAGGACGCCTGAGTTCGTGCCCGTCCCACCGGGCCCGTCCGGCCACCGTCGCTCCGGGCGATCACCCTCTCCTCAGCCCCCACCAGAGGACGCACGCATGCCTGTGGCCCAGCCGACCACCGAGTCGCCCGAGCCCACCTCCACCGCGCCGAAGCCCCCCGCCGGCGCCCTGGACCGCTACTTCCGGATCACCGAGCGCGGCTCCACCCTGCCGCGTGAGGTCCGCGGTGGCATCGCCACCTTCTTCACCATGGCCTACATCCTGGTGCTCAACCCGATCATCCTGGCCAGTGCCACGGACATGACCGGCAGCCACCTGGACAGCGCGCAGCTGGTCACCGCCACCGCCCTCACCGCCGGGCTCACCACCCTGCTGATGGGCGTGATCGGCAACGTCCCGATCGGCCTCGCCGCCGGCCTCGGCGTCAACACCATCGTCGCCCTCCAGCTCGCCCCCAAGATGACCTGGCCGGACGCCATGGGCATGGTGGTGCTGGCCGGCTTCGCAATCATGATCCTGGTCGCCACCGGCCTGCGCGAGCGCGTCATGAACGCCGTCCCGCTCGGCCTGCGCAAGGCCATCGCGATCGGCATCGGCCTGTTCATCAGCCTCGTCGGCCTGGTGGACTCCGGCTTCGTCAGCCGCATCCCGGACGCCGCCCACGCCACCGTCCCGCTCCAGCTCGGCGGCAACGGCCACCTGCTCGGCTGGCCGGTCCTGGTCTTCGTGCTCGGCCTGCTGCTCACCCTGGTCCTGATCGTCCGCAAGGTCCCCGGCGCGATCCTCATCTCCATCGTGGTGATGACCGGCCTCGCCGCGGTGATCGACAAGCTCGCCGACATCCCCGCCCTCAACTGGGGCCTCACCGTCCCGGCCTGGCCCGGCAACCCGGTGGCCGCCCCCGACTTCGGCCTGGTCGGCAAGGTCAGCCTGTTCGGCGGCTTCGAGAAGGTCGGCGTGCTGACCGGCGTGCTCTTCGTCTTCACGGTGCTCATGTCGTGCTTCTTCGACGCGATGGGCACCATCCTCGGCGTCGCCGACGAGGCCCACCTGCTGGACGAGAAGGGCGACCTGCCCGGCATCAACAAGATCCTGATGGTCGACGGCATCGCCACCGCCGCCGGCGGCGCCACCTCCTCCTCCGCCAACACCTGCTTCGTCGAGTCCACCGCCGGCGTCGGCGAGGGCGCCCGCACCGGGTTCGCCTCGATCGTCACCGGCCTGCTCTTCGTGGTGGCCCTCTTCCTGACCCCGCTCGCCACCATGGTCCCCGCCCAGGCCGCCACCCCGGCCCTGGTCGCGGTCGGCTTCCTGATCCTGGCCAACTCGGTCAAGGAGATCGACTGGGCCGACCACACCATCGCGATCCCGGCGTTCCTGACCATCGTGATGATGCCGTTCACCTACTCCATCACCAACGGAATCGGCTTCGGCTTCATCGCCTTCTGCGTCCTGCGCCTCGCCGCGGGCCGCGGCCGCGAGGTCCCCGCCGCGATGTACGTGGTGGCCGCCGTCTTCGCCTTCTACTACCTGATGCCGGCCCTCGGCCTGCTCTGACCGGGTGTCCTGCGGCGTACGGGAACGGGCCCGCCCCCTCGGCAGGGGGTGGGCCCGTTCGTGTGCGGCGGGGGCGGGCTCAGTCGTCCTCGGGGAAGGCGAACTCCAGGTTCTGCCGGTGGTAGGGCAGCGGGAGGCCCGTCAGGCGGCGCGCCGGCCAGAGGTCGGAGCGCTCGCTGAGGCTCAGCTCGCCGCCCTGGCGGACCAGCCAGACCTCCTCGTAGTCGAGGTGCAGCACGGCGTCGCCCGGGACCTGGGCGAGCAGGCCGAGCGTCAGCCGGACGGCGTCGTCCTGCTGGCCGGCGACGTCGGCCGTCTTGTCGAGGCGGAAGGCCACCGCGACGGTCGCGCCGAAGGGGCGGCCGCCGATCTGCGGGTCCCCCCAGGGGACCGGCTTCACCGGGACCACCCGGACCCAGGTGCCGTACGCGGTGATAGCGCCCTCGCCGAGCAGCGGGCCGGCGGCCTCGGGGGTGCCGAACAACCGCTGCGGCCGGGCGATCTCGTCGAGCTTCTGCGCGACCTCGGACGGGGTGAGCGGGGTCACCAGGTCGAGGCTGTAGGAAATAGCCATGCTGGCCGTCTTTCTCGGTATGTCTAGGGGAAGAAGTGGACCACGTTGCCGGAGGAGTCGATGACCTTGACCTCCTTGAGGCCGTCGATCGGCCATTCCGACAGCTGCCTGCGCATGGCGGCCGCGTCGACGCCGCTGTCGGAGAGGTTCAGCACGATGCGGTCGGCCTGGCCCGAGTCCACCTTCTTCTGGATCCCGGTGGCGATGGAGCGCGGGTTCGAGGCGGTGGGCGCGTAACAGTCGAAGACCTCGCCCTCGATGCGGTAGTCGGGGTTCTTGGTCGTGCCCGGGACGTCCGGGTTCTGCTCGACCTTGTAGCCGTTCCGCGCCATGATCTCGGCGGACTCGTTCTCGCGCTGGAACGCGCGGACCGTCGTCTGGTCGGCGTTCTTCGGGATGCTGGTGGTGTGGCCCTCCGGTGTGGCGGCGGGGTCGACCCCCTTCGACGGCTGGGTGTGGAGTTCGGGCGAGCTGCCGCCCCCGCCTCCGCCCTCGCCCTCCATGTGGACCCGGTCCTGGCCCATGGCGTCCTTGGCGATGTCGCTCGCGCCCATGCCGGCCACGCCCACACCGGTCGCGATGAGGCCGGCCGAGAGCACGTTGACCGGGACGCCGACCACGGCGCCCACGCCGGTGAGGTCCAGGCCGACGCCGAGGACCTCGCCGCCCGCGCCGACGGTGGCCAGGGCGAGGCCGCCCGCGACCTCCAGGGCCGCGCCCGGGTTGTGCAGCATGGCGTTGCCGACCGAGGCGAGGTCCTCCACCGCGACCTGGCCGACGTCGGCCAGGAAGTCGCCCGCGTCGGAGAGGAAGTCGCCGACGTCGTCCCAGAAGCCCGGCTCCTCGGGGGCCTTGTCGCGAGCCTTGCCGATCTTGTCGGCCGCGGTGTCGCCCGCGCTCTTGACCTGGCCCCGCGCGGTGGAGAGGGTCTGCCGCGCCGCGGTGCGGGTGCCCTCGCCCGGGTCGGTGAACGGCAGCTCGTGGCCGGCGTTCTTCTCGGCGTCCTGGTGGTCGCTCTTCGCCTTGTTGGTCGCAGCCTGGCCCTCGTTCCACTGCCGGATCGCGTCCTGGGCCTGGCCCTGTGCCCAGGTCAGGGTCGTCTGGTACGAGGTCAGGGCGGTGGCGGCGTCGTGGAAGCAGTCGCCGGCCTCCACCCACTTGGCGGGCTCGCCGTCGAAGGCCTCGCGGAAGGCGTCGCCGGCCTCCCCGGACCAGCCCTCGGTGGTGTCGATCTTCTTCAGGCCGAGGCCGGTCGAGTGCAGGGTGTCGCCGTAGCTCTTGAGCCAGGCGCTGGTCGAGGCGAGCGCCTCGGGGTTGCCGGGGACGAGCTCCTTCGGGTCGGAGGTCTCGCCGAGTTCCTTCGCCATCAGTTCGCCCCCGGGTCCTTGCCGCCGTCGCGGGTGAGCGTCCCGCTCAGGTGGCCGACGATGTGGCCGTCGACCTCGCGGTAGGCCTTCACGCTCGCGTTCAGCCGCTTCGAGACCTCCTGGGCGTCCTTCGCCAGGTTCTCCACGCCGATCTCCCAACGGGTGCAGAACTTCTCGACCACGCCGGCCAGGTGGTCGTGGCCGAAGTCCTCCTTCTGCGGGTCGAGGTCGCTGACCTTCTTGAACTGCAGCTTGGCCAGCGTGTCCGTGATGCCCGAGGCCGCGTCGTCGAGCGCGCCCAGGTCCACGCTGAAACCTTGTCCTGCCATGGGTCCCTCCCTGTCGTGCACCGGCCCCCTCGCGCCGGGCGGGCCGGCGGGGCCGTTGCTGGGGACGGCCACACCGGAACGGGCGGTTCCCGGTGGATTGGGTGAGGCCTGTGAACGTTCGGGCCCGGTGCGGCCGCACGCCTCGGCGGGCCCCGCGGCCGGCCGCCGGCCACCGGTGAACGGCCGGTGTCAAAAAGGGGACTGTGTAGGCCAGTTGACGGTGGGCATACTGCCTGGACGGGAGACGGGGAGGGGGCTCGACCGATGGTGCAGGAAGATCCGCCCGTGGGCGACGAGGCACGGCTGCTGCCGGAGCTGTTCTGGACGGCCGACCGGGCGTCGGTGGAGGGGCAGCGGCAGACGCTGCGCTGGTACCGCGGCCTGATCGCGATGCTGGTGGTCGCCGCGGCGGTGGGGTCGCTGCCGGGGCCGGAGCACCGCGGGGACGGTGACATCACGCCGCTCTTCTCCGTGGTGGCCTTCCTGATCGCCGGCTACTTCTGGTCGCGGCTGCGCCGCAGCAACCCGCAGGGCCGGTGGTACGAGGCGCGGGCGGCGGCCGAGTCGGTGAAGACGCTCGCCTGGAAGTACTCGATGCGGGCCCGGCCGTTCGACGGTGCGGCGGACTCGGCGGAGACGGACCGCGGCTACCTGCTCCAGCTGGAGGACGTGCTGCGCGCCTTCGAGGACCCGGAGATCGTGCCGCCGGGCACCGTCCCGGAGATCACCCCGGAGATGCGCCGCGTCCGCTCCGCCAGCCTGGTCGCCCGCCGGACGCTCTACCTGCGCACCCGGGTGGAGGGCCAGCGGACGTGGTACCGCTCGCGTGCCGAGTCGTGCGAGTCGCAGGCGGTGTCCTGGGGGCTGGGGATAGCGGCGCTGATCATCATCGGTGCGGCGGCGGCGATCGCCCAGGCGACCGGCGCGCTGTCGGTGCACGTCTTCGGGGCCAGTTCGGCGGCGGCCGCCGCGGTGATCGCCTGGACCCAGCTGAAGCAGTTGCGCCCGCTGGCCGCCGCGTACCAGCTGGCCGCGCGCGAGCTGGAGAACGTCGGCAACCAGCTCTCCGACCTCGATCTGAAGGCCCCGGACGCCGAGCAGCGCTGGGCCCGGCTGGCCGCCGAGGCGGAGGACGCCGTCTCCCGCGAGCACACCACCTGGCGCGCCCGGCGGGCGTTCCCGCGCTGACGCCGCAGCGTTCCCCGGGGGGCCTTTGTCACGGGGCGGATCGGGAGGTCGTGGGGAGATCGGGCGGAGCCGCGCGCCGCCCCGGGCACAGGTGTGCGGGGTGGGTGAGGGTCGGGCGCGCAAGCCCGGACCGTAATCATTGCGTGTCCATGCCCTGGTTTCATCGCCTCCGCGCACGACGTCAGTCACTGCTCGGAGGCCCCCTTGCGCATTCTCCTGATCGCCAGCGCGTTCAACAGCCTGACCCAGCGCGTCCACACCGAACTCCGTGACCGCGGGCACCAGGTGGCCGTCCAGCTGGCGCTCGGCGACGAGCAGGTGCGGGCGGCGGTGGAGCGGACCGACCCCGAGTTGATCCTCTGCCCGATGCTCACCAAGGCCGTCCCCGAGGACGTCTGGTCGCGGCACACCGTCCTGATCGTGCACCCCGGCCCCAAGGGCGACCGCGGCCCGTCCTCGCTGGACTGGGCGATCACCGAGGGAGCCGAGCGCTGGGGCGTGACCGTGCTCCAGGCGGTCGGGGAGATGGACGCCGGGGACATCTGGGCCTGCGTCGAGTTCCCCGTCCCGGCCGGCGGCAAGAGCGAGATCTACCGCAACGAGGTCGCGGACGCCGCCGTGGAGGCGGTGCTGCTGGCCGTCGGCCGGTTCCAGGGCGGGCTGTACACCCCCGAGCCGTTGGACTACGCCCGCCCGGACGTCCGCGGCGAGCTGCGGCCCCTCCTCCGGCAGGAGACCCGCCGCATCGACTGGTCCGCCGACCCCACCGCCACCGTGCTGCGCAAGCTGCGCGCCGCCGACTCGCAGCCGGGCGTCCTGGACGAGCTGTACGGGCGCGAGTACTTCCTGCACGGCGGCCACCCCGAGGACGAACTGCGCGGCCGCGAGCCCGGCGCGGTGATCGCGACCCGGGACGGCGCGATCTGCCGGGCCACCGTGGACGGCGCGGTCTGGATCCCGCAGCTGCGCCCGCGCCGTACGCCCGGCGGTCCGGCCACCTTCAAGCGGCCGGCCGCGACGGTGCTCGCCGACCACCTCCACCGGGTCCGCGAGGTGCCCGTCACCCCGGCCTCGGCGGCCGGGCGGGACACCTGGGCGGAGATCCGCTACCACGAGCAGGACGAGGTCGGCTTCCTCGAATTCGCCTTCGCCGGCGGGGCGATGAGCACCGATCAGTGCCGCCGCCTGCTGGCCGCCTACCGGGAGGCCGTGGACCGGCCGACCTCGGTGCTGGTGCTCGGCCCGGCCCGGGACTTCTTCTCCAACGGCATCCACCTCAACGTGATCGAGGGGGCGTCGTACCCGGCGCTGGAGTCCTGGGAGAACATCAACGCGATGGACGACCTGGTCGAGGCGGTCCTCACCACCACCGACAAGCTGACCGTCTCCGCCCTGGCCGGGAACGCGGCGGCCGGCGGGCTGATGCTGGCGATCGCCGCCGACGAGGTCTGGTGCCGCGAGTCGGCCGTCCTCAACCCGCACTACCGGCTGATGGGCCTCCACGGCTCCGAGTACTGGACGTACACGCTGCCCCGCCGGGTCGGCGCCGAGCAGGCCGGGCGGCTGACCGAGCAGGCCCTGCCGGTCGGAGCGGCACAGGCCGAGCGGCTGGGCCTGGTCGACCGGACGGCGGGCGGCAGCGCGGCCGGGTTCCGCCGCTGGGTGGCCCGGGAGGCGGCCCGGCTGGCGGGCTCGCCGGAGCTGACCGGCCGGCTGGTGGAGAAGAAGCGCCGCCGGGCCGAGGACGAGGACGCCAGGCCGCTCGCCGAGTACCGGGCGGAGGAACTGCGCCTGATGCACCGCAACTTCTACCGGGACGGCGAGCCGTACCACGGGCTGCGGCGCGACTTCGTGCACAAGGTCTGCCCGGTCGCGACGCCGGAGCACCTGACCGGGCTGCTCGGCAGGCCGGAGTAGGACGGGCCGCAGGCGGCAGGGCCCCGGGCCCCGGTGAGGAGACCGGGGTCCGGGGCCCTGCCCGTGCTCAGCGTCCGTGCGGGGCCAGCGGCGCCGCCCGCCCGACCAGCACCGGCTGCGCGTTGAGGGTGCTGCGGCTCGGCGACACCGCGAAGGCCAGCGAGCCGAAGAAGATGTAGCAGCCCAGCCCGACCACCAGCGGGAAGATGAACTGGAGCGCCATCACCCCGTCCGCCGTGCTCTGCGAGGCGTCCAGCCGGACGGAGACGGCGGCCATCCCGGTGTAGTGCATCGCGCACACCGCGACGCCCATCACCGGGGCCGCGGCGAGCACCGCGAGGGTGCCCCGGATGTTCAGCGCGGCCCAGAGCGCGGCCGTCGCGGCGAACACCGCGATGCCGACCGAGAGCCACACCGTGGTCTGGTCGTAGCCGACGTGGCCGGGCAGGACCATGGCGGCCATGCCGAGGTAGTGCATGGCCGCGACTCCGAGCCCGGTGGTCAGCCCGCCCGCGAGCAGCGCGGCGACCCGGTGGCGGCTGTAGCCGACGGCGAACATGCCGAGGCCGACCACGAGGATCGCCACGAGCAGGCTGAGCACGGTCAGCCCGGGGCGGTAGCTGATCTCGACGCCGGTGACGGAGAAGCCCAGCATCGCGATGAAGTGCATCGACCAGATGCCCGCGCCGAGCGAGGTCGACGCGAACAGCAGCCAGTAGACGCGGGTGCGGCCGGTGGAGACGAGCGCCCAGCGGGTGCTGCGCAGGGCGACGAAGGCGCCCAGGCAGGCGACGAAGTACGAGACCGCCGGCGTCAGCCAGCCGTGGTCGGCATGATGGATCTCTCCCACGAGGAAGCTCCCTGACGGGTTTGGGGGGAGGACTGACGCCAGGATCGGGCGGACGCGCAGGCCGTGGGACGGCCCGGTCACGGGTGGCGATGCCGGGTGCGCGGTACGCGCGGGTGTCGCGCTCCTGCCCGGGGGAAGCCTGGCGTGTGGTGCCCCTGACAACGGGGACAGTAGCCACTACCGGCGGGTCGCACAATGTTCGCGTTTTTGGTGAACTCGCAGGTCAGGGCCGCTCTTTACGTGATCGGCAAGATCTCGGCACCAAGCCCTGACGCCGCCTGCGCATGCACACTCCGCCTCCCCGGAGGGCCGTGGGGTCCTCCCGGCCGTCACTCCAGGGGAGCTAGTCCGAACGGGTGGCCGGCCGGGTCGATCAGCACCTTGAGGGTGCGGCCGTGCTGGTACTGCGGTTCGGTGGCGCCGAGTGCGAGCGCCCGGGCGGTGGCCTCGTCCAGGTCGTCGACGTAGAAGTCCAGGTGGAAGTGCTTGCTGCCGTCCGGTTCAGTCCACGGCTCCGGCCGGTAGCCGGCGACCCGCCCGAAGCCGAGCGGGCTGCCGCCCTCCGGGTTGTCCAGGATGGCGAAGTGCTCGTCCACGTGCCGGGTCTCCCACCCGAGCAGCTCGCCGTAGAAGGCGGCCAGCGCGACCGGGTCGGCGCAGTCGATGGTGACCATGGCGAGGCGGGCGAAGCCGGTGTCGTTCTGCTCGGGGGCGAGGTCGGCGAGGTCGGACATTTCTGGTCGGCCCTTCTCCTGAGGGGTGGGTGCGGAACCCGTCATGACCAGCATCGCGCTCGGGGCCGCGCGCGGCGCGGGGAGCCGCCGGCGGAGGGCGGGAGGAGGGGTCGGCGGAGGGCCGGCGGTAACCAATTTTCCTTAGCGAGAGTAATGACGTAGGCTAAATACATGCCCGAGATGTCCGAGCAGGACCTCGCAGCCATCAGTCAGCTGCGGTCGTCCACCATGCGCCTCTCCCGTCGCCTGCGTCACCAGCGGGTCGAGGAGTCGCTCAGCCCTACCGAGATGGGGGTGCTGGGCACCCTCGCGCGCTGCGGGAAGGCCACGCCGGGTGAGCTCGCCCGGAAGGAGCACGTCCAGCCGCCCTCCATGACCAGGATCGTCGCGATGCTGGAGGAGAAGGGCCTGGTGCGGAGGGAACCGCACCCGGAGGACCGCCGCCAGGTGGTCGTCAGCAGCACCGAGCAGGCGGAGGTGATCCTCCAGGAGAGCCGCCGCCGGCGCAACGCCTGGCTCGCCGAGCTCGCCGAAGGGCTCGACGAGGAGGAGTGGGCCGTCCTCCGGGAGGCCGCTCCCGTGCTGTACAAGCTCGCACATCTCTGAGGCACACCTGTTTCCGGTCAGCCGCCGGAGGACGAAGGAGAACCGCATCACCGCAGCGCCGACCACCGACACCAGGAGCACGACGACCCCCCGACGGGTCGTCGCGCCGCGAGGGGAGACCACCGTGACACCGCCGGCCGCAGCCAGCGCCGCCGCCATCCGCACCGACGAGCCGACCACCGACCCCGCCGCAGCCTCCGCCGCGGCCGCCGACGCCCAGGCACCCGCCCCCACGGGGCTGCCGGGCAACGGCGACGACGACCCCGACGAACGCACCGCGGCGGTAGACCCCGCCGCTCAAGGCCACGGCACCGTGGCCGCGTCCCCGACCGGCGCCCGCTTCACCCGGCCCGGGGGGATGTTCTCCTCACTGCGCGTCCGCAACTACCGCTACTACTTCGCGGGCCAGGTGGTCTCCAACACCGGCACCTGGATGCAGCGGATCGCACAGGACTGGCTGGTCCTCAGCCTCACCGGCAGCCCGCTGGCCGTCGGCATCACCACCGCCATGCAGTTCCTGCCGATGCTGCTGCTCGGCCTGTTCGGCGGGGTGCTCGCCGACCGGATGCCCAAGCGCCGCCTGCTGGTCTACACCCAGGGCGCGATGGGCCTGCTGGCCGCCGGCCTGGCCGTCCTGACCATCGGCGGCGTCGTGACGCCGTACTACGTGTACGCGTTCGCGCTGCTGCTCGGCCTGGTCACGGTGGTCGACAACCCGACCCGCCAGGCCTTCGTCTCCGAGATGGTCGGCCCGAAGGACCTCGCCAACGCCGTCAGCCTGAACGCCGCCAACTTCCAGACCGCCCGGCTGGTCGGCCCCGCCGTCGCGGGCCTGCTGATCGCCGCGGTCGGCAGTGGCTGGGCGTTCGCGGTGAACGCGCTCTCCTTCGCCGCCGTGATCGGCGGACTGCTCGCCATGCGCGAGGGCGAACTGCGCCCGACGGCGCCGATCGCCCGCGAGAAGGGGCAGTTGAAGGAGGGGCTGCGGTACGTGAAGGAGCGGCCCGAGCTGCTCTGGCCGATGGTGCTGGCCGGGTTCATCGGCACCTTCGGGTTCAACTTCCCGACGCTGCTCTCCGGCTTCGCCTACGACACCTTCAAGGTGGGCGCCGGGCAGTACGGCCTGCTGAACACCGCGATGGCGGTCGGCTCGCTGGCCGGCGCCCTGCTCGCGGCGCGCCGGGGAGCGCCCAGGCTGCGCCGGCTGGTGGGGGCGGCACTGGCCTTCGGCACGCTGGAGGTGGTGGCCGCGTTCGCCCCCGGCTACTGGACCTTCGCGGTGCTGCTGACGCTGATCGGCGTATTCGGGCTGAGCTTCAACACCTCGGTCAACTCCACGCTCCAGCTGGCCACCGACCCGGAGATGCGGGGCCGGGTGATGGGCCTGCTGGTGCTGGTCTTCACCGGTGGCACGCCGATCGGTGCGCCGGTGGTGGGCTGGGTGACGGCCTCGTACGGGCCGCGGCTGGGGCTGCTGGCCTGCGGGCTGGTCTCGGCGCTGGCCGCCGGTACGGTCGGCCTGGTGCTGGCGCGCAGTGCCGACCTGAAGGTCCGGGTCGACCTGCACCCGGGCCGCGGCGGGCGGGTGGTGGCCTTCGTGCCGCGCGTGCGCACCACCGCCAAGTCGGAGCTGGCCGCCGCCTGCTGACGGTCGGTCACCCCGGGGCGGGCGTGGTCGCCCGCCCCGGGTCGGTGGTCACGGCCGCCGCCGGGTCCGCGGCGGCCGGGCCGTTGCCGGACCCGCCGTCAGAGCCGGATCTCCAGCACCTGGCCGGGCCAGGTCCCGCCCGGCTGCTCGACCTCGAACGCCACGGTCTCGGTGAAGCCGAGCGCCCGGTACTGGCCCACCAGCTTGCGGTCGGCGCCCCCGTAGCAGTCCACCCGGACCAGGTCGATGCCGCGGCGGCGGGCCTCGTCCAGGGCGTCGGCGATCAGCGCGGCGCCGATGCCCGAGCCCTTGCGGGTCCGGTCGGTGACCAGGTTGCGGATGTACAGCTCGCGCTCCTCCACCGCGGGGATGTAGGTGCCGCGCTCCTCGGAGAGGACGCAGGAGCCCACCGTGCGGCCCTCGTCGTCCACGGCGAGGCGGATCAGGAAGGGCTCACGGCCGTACTTCTCGGTGTGCTCGACCCTGGTCGGGTTGCCGCTGAAGGGCTGGTCGCCCCACTGGCCGGTGCGGCCCTGTGCGGCGAGCCAGGTGACGGCTCCGTCGAGCAGGGCGAGGATGTCGGCGATGTCGTCGGGACCGCCGGTACGGATCTTCATGGAATCCGTTCTAACCCAAACGGCTCCGCGCGGGAAGACGGTGGGCGGATCGCCGGGCGCGGGAGGACGGCCGGGCGGATCGCGAGGGATCGCGGGGGATCGCGGGGACTCGCAGGGGAAGGAAAATGGCTCCATGAGGCTCTTTGTGGCGGTGCTGCCGCCGGTCGAGGCGTTGCAGGGGCTCTACGACGCGGTGGAGCCGGTGCGCGGGCTGCCCGGGGCGGACCGGTTGCGCTGGACGACGGTCGAGGGCTGGCACCTGACCCTGGCCTTCCTCGGCGAGGTGCCGGTCGAGCGGCTGCCCGAGCTGGAGGCCGGGCTGGCCGGGGTGGCCGAGGTGCACGCCGTGCACCGGCTGCGGCTCGCCGGGGCCGGCCGGTTCGGCGACCGGGTGCTCTGGGCCGGGGTGGAGGGCCAGACCTGGGCGCTGCGGCGGCTCGCCGAGGCGGTGAACGAGGCCACCGCGGACGTGATCGGCGAGGTGGACGCGTTCACCTTCCACCCGCACCTGACCCTGGCCCGGGCCGGCTCCTCGCGCGGCCACCGGCGGGCGGTGCAGCGGATGGCGGCGGCGGAGCTGGACTCCCTGGCGCTGGCGCTCGGCGACTACCGGGGGCCGGAGTGGGAGGCGGCCGAGCTGCACCTGATGAAGAGCGAGCCGGACGGCGGCGTCACGCACTACGAGACGGTCCGCGCCTGGCCGCTGGCCGACTGGAGCTGAGGCCGGGGGCGCCGTACCGCGCGCCCCCGGCCCCGTGGTCGGCCGGACCGGCGGATCAGCCGGTGTAGTAGCCCTGGACGTCGGCCACCAGGTCCACGCTGCCGTGCGGGTTGTACAGCTCGATGCAGCCGTCCGCGCCGACCGGGACGACGGTCATCGCGGCGGTGTCCTTGCCGCCGGCGTAGTTGAGGTTGGACGTGGACGGGATCGCGTCGCCGCTGCGGTAGGCGGTGATGTGGCCGTCGTCCGCGGCGTTGGTGCCGGTGAGGTTGAGGACCACGGCGGTGACGTTCTCGGGCACGCCGCCCAGGCCGGTCACCTTGACCCGGACGGTGCTGCCGGGGCCGGCCTGGCCCGCGGGGGCACCCAGCCCGGACCGGGTGTCGAGCACCCGGGTGGGGGCGGCCGGGACGAACAGGCCGTGGTCGCCGGAGGCGGTGCCCGGGTAGTGGTAGTCGAACCGCCCGATGTAGTCGACCACCAGGTCCACCTGGCCGGCGTTGTTGTACAGGGCGAGGCCGCCCCGGCCCGCGTCGATGTACGACAGGTTGGTGACGGTCTGGCCGGCCGCGAAGTTGAGGTCGGAGGTCCGCCAGACGCTCTGGCCCGCCGGGTAGACGGTGACGTGGCTGGCGTCGGTCGGCTCGGTCGCGGTGACCTGGAGCACGAGCTCGGAGCCGCCCGCGTCCGCGGGCAGCACCGAGGAGACGTCCGCCGCGATGGCGTTCTGCTCGCCGGCGCCGACCTTGCCCTGCCGGTCGCCGATGGTGGTGCGGGTGTCCAGGAGGCGGGTGGGCCGGCCGAGCACGAAGGTGGAGCCGGGGTAGTTCCCGTTGGTGCCCTTGGCGGTGTAGAAGCCCTGGAGGTCGACCACCAGGTGGACGCTGCCGACGTGGTTGTACAGGTCCACCACGCCGTTGGCGCCGACCTGCACCGTCACCCGGTTGGTGGTGACCTGGCGGCGCGGGTCGAAGTTGAGGTTGGACACCGTCGGCACCTGCTGCCCGTCGGGGAAGGCGGTGACGAAGCTGTCGCCGGTCGGGTCGACGGCGGTGACGTTCATGACCACCGCGGTCGGCACGACGTTGGTGCCGAGCCACTTGCGGAGGTCGAGCCTGGTCACGCTGTCGGGGCCGACCTTGCCGCTGGGGGCGCCGTTGCCGACCCGGGTGTCCAGGATGCGGTAGTTCGACACCGAGAACCAGGTGCTGGCCGGGCCGGTCTGGCTGTTCCCGGCCGCGACGGCCGAGGGTGCCGCGGGCAGGACGGTACCGGCCGCGAGGACGAGCGCCGCCAGGGCAGCGGTGCGGGATGCGCGCATGTGTTCTGTTTCCCCCAGTGAATGTGAAGATCCCTCGGACCTTCGAGGAGGCATGGTAGCGGCCGCCGCTCGCCGCTGGTCAACGGGATAACCGCTGTGCCGCCCAGGGGCGTTCGCTCACGGCCACACGCGCATCGCGTCGGCGGCGACGCGTTCCAGCTCGGCCCGGTCCGCGCCGTCGCGGGCGCGCTGGGACATGCCCTGGAGCACGGCGGCGGTGAACCGGGCCAGTGCCGCCGGGTCGGTGCCGGCGGGCTCGTGGCCGGCCGCGACGTCGGCGCGGATCAGGGACTCCAGGGCGCGGACGTTGGCGTTGCGCAGCTCCCGGACGGCCTCGGTGACCTCCGGCGAGGTGCAGTTCACCGTCGAGCTGATCAGCAGGCAGCCCCAGGGGTGGTCCGGGTCGGTGGCCTGGGCGGCGGCCTCGCGCAGCATCCGGGCGACGCCGGCCCGGGCGGTGGGCTCCTCGGCCAGCGCGTGGGTGGCGTACGCGCCGTGGCTCTCCCGGTAGCGGGCGACGACCTCCTCGAACAGTGCCCGCTTGTCGCCGAAGGCCGCGTACAGGCTCGGCGGGCGGATGCCCATGGCGGCGGTGAGGTCGGCGACCGAGGTCGCCTCGTAGCCGCGCTCCCAGAACAGCCGCAGCGCCTGCTCCAGGGCGGCGTCGCGGTCGAAGGAACGCGGGCGTCCGCGCTGGGGGGTGGTCGTCGCCGGGGTCGTGGCCATGAAGGGATTCTATATCGAGCACTACAAAACGCGTGCTACGGTTCCTTTCATTAGCGACCGCTACAGAAATGAGGGGGCGTGGCCATGGGCGCGCTTGAGGGCAGGACGGCACTGGTGACGGGCGGCAGCCGGGGGATCGGACGGGGCATCGCCGAGCGGCTGGGCCGGGAGGGCGCGCTGGTCGCCGTCCACTACGGCGGCAACGCGGCGGCGGCCGAGGAGGTCGTCGAGGCGATCGGGCGGGCCGGCGGGCGGGCCTTCGCGATCGGCGCCGAGCTGGGCGTCCCCGGCGACGCGAAGGCGCTCTGGGCGGCCTTCGACGAGGGGCTCGCCGCCGCCGGCGGGGGAGAGGGCCTGGACATCCTGGTGAACAACGCCGGGATCGGCCAGTTCGGGCGGGTCCACGAGGTGGCCGAAGCCGACTTCGACCGGGTGTTCGCGGTGAACGCCAAGGCGCCGTTCTTCATCGTCCAGGAGGGCCTGGGCCGGCTGCGGGACGGCGGCCGGATCGTCAACGTCTCGTCCGGCGTCACCCGGGTGGCCTTCCCCGGCGCGGTGTCGTACGCGATGACGAAGGGTGCGCTGAACACCCTGACGCTGACCCTGGCGGAGGAGCTGGGCCCGCGCGGGATCACCGTCAACGCGGTGCTGCCAGGCGTCGTCGCCACCGACATCAACCCCTGGCTGGAGGACCCGGCGGCGCGCGCCCGGGTGGCCGCCTACTCGGCCTTCGGCCGGGTCGGCGAGGCCGCCGACGTGGCGGACGTCGTGGCCTTCCTCGCCTCCGACGACTCCCGCTGGGTCACCGGCCAGAACCTGGACGTCAGCGGCGGGTCCAACCTCGGCGTCTAGGTCCGCGCGGGGCCCGGGTACGCTCGTTGACCGTGGATCCCAAGACTCGTATGCGTATCGTGACCGGCGCCCTGGTGCTGCTGCTCGTCGTCGTGCTGGTCAGCTCACTGGTCAACCGCTAGCGCACCCGCCCCGGCGCACGTCCGGGGCCCCGCGGACACGCAGAAGGGCCACCGCCCGCAGGCGGTGGCCCTCACGCGTGTGCCGGACGGTTCAGAGCTGCTCGACCACGTAGTCGATGCAGGCGGTGAGCGCCTCGACGTCCGCCGGGTCGATCGCCGGGAACATCGCGATGCGCAGCTGGTTGCGGCCGAGCTTGCGGTACGGCTCGGTGTCGACGATGCCGTTGGCACGCAGTGCCTTGGCGACGGCGGCGGCGTCCACCGAGTCGTCGAAGTCGATCGTGCCGACGACCTGCGAGCGCTCGGCCGGGTTCGCCACGAACGGGTTGGCGTACGAGGACTTCTCGGCCCAGCCGTACAGGCGGGACGAGGAATCAGCCGTACGGGCGACGGCCCAGTCGAGCCCGCCGTTGCCGTTCAGCCACTCCAGCTGGTCGGCGAGGAGGAACAGCGTGGCGATCGACGGGGTGTTGTACGTCTGGTCCTTCGACGAGTTGTCGATGGCCGTCGGCAGGTCGAAGAACGGCGGGATGTAGCGGCCGGAGCCGGCGATCTCCGCGGCGCGCTCCAGCGCGGCCGGGGAGAAGGCCGCCAGCCAGAGCCCGCCCTCGGAGGCGAAGGACTTCTGCGGGGCGAAGTAGTAGACGTCCGTCTCGGTGATGTCGACCGGCAGGCCGCCGGCGCCCGAGGTGGCGTCCACCAGGACGAGCGAGCCCTGGTCGGCGCCGGCCGGGCGCCTGATCGGCATCGCGACGCCGGTGGAGGTCTCGTTGTGGGTGAGTCCGTAGACGTCCACGCCGGCCTCGGCGACCGGCAGCGGGTGGGTGCCCGGGGCGGTCTTGATCACGGTCGGCTCGGCGAGCCACGGGGCCGCCTTGACCGAGGAGGCGAACTTGGACGAGAACTCGCCGAAGTCGAGGTGCTGGGACTTCTCCCGCACCAGGCCGAAGGCCGCGATGTCCCAGAAGGCGGTGGAGCCGCCGTTGCCGAGCACCACCTCGTACCCCTCGGGGAGGGAGAAGAGGCTGCTCACGCCCTCGCGCACGCGCTTGACCAGGTTCTTCACCGGGGCCTGGCGGTGGGAGGTGCCGAGCAGGGAGGTCTCGGTCGCGGCGAGGGCACTCAGGGCCTCGGGGCGCACCTTGGACGGGCCGCAGCCGAAACGGCCGTCTGCGGGCTTGATGTCAGCGGGGATCTGGATCTGAGCCACGCGCGCAGCCTACCGGCCGGTCGCTCCCCGGCGTGCTGTCGGTCCGCCCGCTGAGATGTGATCTCCGCGGCTCCCGGAAGCGGCGGCAGCGGGCCCGGCACGGTGCCGGACCCGCTGCTCAGCAGGGGTTTCGTCAGTGCGCGATGGCCTCGTAGCCCTCGATGTCGCGCGGGCTGCGCGGGCCCGGGCCGATGTAGCGCGCGGCGGGGCGCACGAGCCGGCCCGTGCGCTTCTGCTCCAGGATGTGCGCCGACCAGCCGGCGGTGCGGGCACAGGTGAACATCGAGGTGAACATGTGCGCCGGGACCTCGGCGAAGTCCAGCATGATCGCGGCCCAGAACTCGACGTTGGTGGCCAGCACGCGGTCGGGGCGGCGGTTGTGCAGCTCCTCCAGCGCGGCCTTCTCCAGCGCCTCGGCGACCTCGAAGCGCGGCGCCCCGAGCTCCTTGGCGGTACGGCGCAGCACGCGGGCGCGCGGGTCCTCGGCGCGGTAGACGCGGTGGCCGAAGCCCATCAGGCGCTCGCCCTTGTCCAGGGCGTTCTTCACCCAGGCGGTGGCGTCGCCGGTGCGCTCGATCTCCTCGATCATGCCGAGCACGCGGGACGGCGCGCCGCCGTGCAGCGGGCCGGACATCGCGCCGACGGCGCCGGAGAGCGCGGCCGCGACGTCGGCGCCGGTGGAGGCGATGACGCGGGCGGTGAAGGTGGAGGCGTTCATGCCGTGCTCGGCGGCGGACGTCCAGTAGGCGTCGATGGCCTTGACGTGCTTCGGGTCCGGCTCGCCGCGCCAGCGGATCATGAAGCGCTCGACGACCGTCTCGGCCTTGTCGATCTCGCTCTGCGGGACCATCGGCAGGCCCTGGCCGCGGGCGGACTGGGCGACGTAGGACAGCGCCATCACGGCGGCGCGGGCGAGGTCGTCGCGGGCCTGCTCGGCGGAGATGTCCAGCAGCGGCTTGAGGCCCCAGACGGGGGCGAGCATGGCGAGGGCGGACTGCACGTCGACGCGGATGTCACCGGAGTGCACCGGGATCGGGAACGGCTCGGCGGCCGGCAGGCCGGGGTTGAACTTGCCGTCCACCAGCAGGCCCCAGACGTGGCCGAAGGAGACGTGGCCGACCAGGTCGTCGATGTCGACGCCCCGGTACCGCAGTGCGCCGCCTTCACGGTCGGGTTCGGCGATCTCGCTCTCGAACGCGACGACTCCCTCAAGCCCGGGTACGAAGTCGGACATGCGACGGCTCCTTCAGTTCTGCGATCGGCGCTCCGCCGTGGTGGGGCGGTACGCCAGTGACCGATGGTGGTTGGCACTCGGTGCCATCCTCACAGGCACAGAGTGCATTGCGCCATACACCACCGTGGTGATGTTGCCCTGGGGCCCGCTTGACTTTTCGCCCGGAGGCCGGTCGTGCCAGGGAAATCTCCCGAACCAAACCCCAGGTTCCGGACAATTCACCGTAGGCCGGGCGGTCAAGCGGTGGCGAGTCACCTTATCTCCCACCGGGGTTTGTCCGGAGGTAGCGGTGCCGGTTGCTTGTCGTACGGGATGATGTTGACGTGCAGACCCCGGAACGCGCCCAGTCGACGCCCCCGAGCCCCGCCACCCGGATCCTGGCCGAGGAGGCCCGGCCCGGGCCGGACCTCACCGTGATGCGCAAGCACTACACCCACGAGGGCCTGGTCGAGGAGCAGCTCACCGCCGAGCCGATCGCGCTGTTCACCCGCTGGTTCCACGAGGCGGACGACGCCGGGGTGGTGGAGCCCAACGCGATGGTGCTCTCCACGGCCGACGCCGAGGGGCGGCCCAGCTCGCGGACCGTCCTCCTGAAGGGCTTCGACGCGCGCGGCTTCGTCTTCTTCACCAACTACGGCTCGCGCAAGGGCGCCGAGCTGGCCGCCAACCCGCATGCGGCGCTGCTCTTCCCGTGGATCGCGCTGGCCCGCCAGGTGATCGTCCAGGGCCGGGTGGAGAAGGTCGGCCGGGACGAGACCGCCGCCTACTTCCGCACCCGCCCGCACGGCTCGCAGCTCGGGGCCTGGGCCAGCGAGCAGTCCAGCCCGGTCGGCAGCCGGGAGGTGCTGGAGCAGCGGTACGCGGAGCTGGAGCGGCGCTACCCGGAGGGCGAGGGGGTGCCGGTGCCGCCGTTCTGGGGCGGGTACCGGGTGCTCCCCGAGCGCGTGGAGTTCTGGCAGGGCCGGGAGAACCGGCTGCACGACCGGCTGAACTACCTCGCCGACCCGTCGGCCCCGTCCGGCTGGCGGGTGGAGCGGCTCTGTCCGTGAGTGCTGCGTGGGCGGGGTGGGGCGGCGGCCCGGGTGGCGCATCTTGGCCGGTGAACTACCTTGCCACGCTTCGAAGATGAGGCAACGTCAGGTACTCCGGTGTAACGTGGCCGAAAGGCCCGGACTGGGGTCTGGGCCGCACTCTTCCGAGAGAGTGAGGCATCTGATGGATGACACCGCCGCACCTATCGCCGCCGGGCCCGCCGACCCGGGCGACGCCCCCCGCCGGCCGACCCTGGGCGAGCTGGCCGGCATGTCGGCGGCCGACCTTGGCGCGCTGCTGCGCCGGACGGGTTTGGAGGAGGGGGGGTCCTGCGCCGTCCCGGTGGCCAGATTCTCCTCCGCGGCGTGACCCAACGAGCTGGGATCTTCCTGGATCCCGGCTCCTTTTGCGTCAACTGACCTGTATCTTAAGCCAAGTTGGTGGGGTGGGACCGGGGGGTTCAGTGCGGCCGTACTTCTTCTTCAGCTATGCGCGGCGGGACCACATGGCCGGCGGCGCCTTCGTCGACCAGTTCTTCAGCGACCTCCGGGACGAGCTGGCCCGGATCGAGCCCGCGGCCGGGCCGGGCGAACTCGCCTACCGGGACACCGAACGACTGCGCGTCGGCGACGACTGGGAGCAGCAGCTCTCCCGGATGCTGGCCGTCAGTCGCACCATGGTGGCGCTGTACTCCCCGGCCTACTTCGCCAGTTCGTACTGCGGCAAGGAGTGGACGGCCTTCGACGGCCGGATGCGGCGGCACCAGAAGATGACCGGCGAGGCGGTGCCGGCCCTGATCCCGGTGGTCTGGGAGCCGCCCCCGGCCGGCCTGCCCGCCGAGGTGCTGCGGATCCAGTACAGCCAGCACGACCTGGGCGTGGCGTACGCCACCGGCGGGCTGCGCGACCTCCTGCGGGCCGACCCGCACGGACCCGACTACCGCCGGGTGGTCCGGGCCATCGCCGAGCGGGTGCGGGAGGCGGCGTGCCGGCCCCTGACCGAGCTGCCCCACCTCGACCTGGGCCGGGTGGACGGCTGCTTCCCGGTGCCGGACGCCGTGCCGCCGCCCGGGCGCAGCGGGATGGTCCGGATCTTCGTCGCCGCCGGCCACAAGGCCGTCGGCCACACCGCCGCCCGCCGCACCGCCGACCCGTCCCGCGCCGGGGGGCGGACGGCGGACGCCGCCGTGTACGCCGTGCCCGGCATCCCGGCGCAGCGGCAGGACGAGGACCGGTACCGGGGCGGCTGGTACGGGGACCGGCCCAGGGACTGGGCGCCCTACCACCCGCCGCGGCTGCCCCCGCTGGTGGTGCAGGCCCAGCAGGCGATCACCCAGGCCGGCCACAGCACCACGTTGGAGGAGGTCGGGCCGGGCCTGGCCGCCAGCCTGGACCTCGCCCGCGAGAACAACGAGGTCAGCGTCCTGCTGGTGGATCCGTGGGCGGCCACCGCCGAGCCCTACCGACAGGCGCTGCGCGACTTCGACGACCAGAACCACCCCGTCACCGGCGTCCTGGTGCCGGCCGGCACCGATGACCCGCCCGAGGGGCCGGCGCGCAGCAGGCTCTGGGGAGGGGTGCGCGACGTCTTCCCGCGCAACTGGCTGCACAGGTCCGGGCCGGAGCCGCTCTTTAAGGTGCGCGTTCCGCGGGAACGCTTCGAAACGGACCTGCTACGTACCGTTACGGTTGCCCAGAATCGACTGTTAGACGAGACGGACGAAGTCGATCCGGTTCTCGCGCGGGCTGCGTTCGGCCTGGGCCCCGGCGTCGCGGCCATGCCTGCTCTGCTGATCCCGGCGTGGCCGCCGGCAGTGTCCCCTGAAGCAGCCCTGCCCCCGGCTCCCCGGGAGCCCCGCGAAGGAGACTCCGAACGATGACCGCCGATCAGGTGGCCCTGGCGGACGCCGAGTCCGCCGTCCCGTCGACACCCGGGACCGGGTCGGTCGTCACCTTCTACTCGTACAAGGGCGGCACCGGCCGCACCATGGCGCTGGCCAACCTCGGCTGGATCCTGGCCAGCCAGGGCCTGCGCGTCCTGGTGGTCGACTGGGACCTCGAAGCTCCCGGCCTGCACCGGTACTACCACCCGCTGCTGATCGACCCCGAGCTGCACGCCACCGACGGCCTGATCGACCTGCTGCGGGCCTACGTCGAACAGGCGCTGCCGGCCCCCGGCGACGCCACCGCGGCAGCCCCCCGGGACTGGCTGGCCGAGCCCGGCCGGCTCGACCGCTACCTCTGCGGCCTCGCGCTCGACCTGCCGGCCGGCGGGCGGCTCGACCTGATGCCGGCCGGCCGGCAGAACGCCTCCTACTCGGCCGCCGTGACCAGCTTCAACTGGCGCAGCTTCTACACCCGCGCGGACATCCGGGGCGCCGAGTTCCTGTACGCGCTGCGCGAGCAGTGGACCGGCTCGTACGACTACGTGCTGATCGACAGCCGGACCGGGGTCAGCGACACCTCGGGCATCTGCACCGTGCTGATGCCGGACACCGTGGTGGACTGCTTCACCCTCGGCGCCCAGAGCATCCGCGGCGGCGTCGACGCGGCCCGCGCGATCGTGGACGCCGACGAGCGCGACATCCGGGTGCTGCCCGTCCCGATGCGGGTCGAGGACGCCGAGCGGGCCGGGCTGGCCGCCGGGCGCGACCTCGCCCACGACGCCTTCGCCCCGTACCTGGACCGCTGGCTGAGCGTCGAGCGCCGGGCCGACTACTGGCGGGACGTCGAGGTCCCGTACAAGCCGTTCTACGCATACGAAGAAGTTCCGGCCACCATCGTCGACCGGCCGCAGCAGGGCCGCAGCCTGCTCGGCGCGTTCGAACGGCTGGCGGAGTGGCTCACCGAGGGCCGGGTCCGCGCGCTGCGGCCCGTCCCCGACCGCGCCCGCCGCCGGCTGTACGCGGCCTACCTGCGCACCGGCCGCACGAGGTCCCGCCAGGTGCACGTGAGTTACGCCCCGGGGGACCGGATCTGGGCCGAGTGGGCCGCCGCTGCCCTGGCCGGCTTCGGCTACCTCGCCTCGCTGCACAGCGCCGCGGCGCCGATGGACGCCGGGCCGCCCGGCGACGCCGCCCTGCCCGAGGCCGCCGGGCCGTTGGACGGCGACGGCCGGGTGCTGGTGCTGCTCTCGCCCGAGTACGCGGAACTGCCCCGCGGCCGGGAGATCTGGCGCAGGCTCACCTCCGCCGAGCAGGACGGCGGCTCGGCCGGCCTGCTGCCGCTCGCCCTGACGGCGCCGGGCGAGCGGCTGCCCGAGCCGTTCGCCGGCCACCGGGTGTCCGAGCTGGCCCGGGGCTCCGTCGAGCAGGCCGAGACCCAGCTCTTCGAGCTGCTCGGCCCGCCGCCCGGCGCCGGCCGCTGGCTGGAGGCCGACGAGGAGGCCGCGCCCGCCCCCGCCCGCTTCCCGACGGGCCGGCCCGCGGTGGAGAACCCCCCGCCCCGGCTGCCCACCTTCACCGGCCGCGCCCGGCTGCTGGAGACCCTGCGGGACGGTTTCACGCTCGGCCCGGCGGCCGAACCCGTGCAGGTCCTGTACGGCATGGGCGGGGTGGGCAAGTCGCAGGCCGCGGTCGAGTACGCCCACCGGTTCGCGCCCGCGTACGAGGTGGTCTGGTGGGTGCCGGCCGAGGACCCGGCCGGCGTCCCGCAGCGGCTCGCCGAACTCGCCGCCGAACTCGGCCTGGAGGGCGGCGGCGACGCGGCCCGGACCGCCCGGGCCGTCCTGGACGCGCTCGGCCGGGGCCTGCCGCACCGGCGCTGGCTCCTGGTCTTCGACAACGCGGAGGACCCGGAGCAGCTCGCCGCCTGGATCCCGGCGGGCACCGCCGACGGCCACGTCCTGGTGACCTCGCGCGACCGGCGCTGGGCCAGGCACCGCGGACGGACCGAGGTCGAGGTCTTCGACCGGGCGGAGAGCGTCGAGCTGGTCCGCCGCTTCAACGCCGGGGTCGGGGCCGCCGACGCCGACCGGATCGCCGAACTCCTCGGGGACCTGCCGCTCGCCGTCGGCCAGGCCGCCGCCTGGCTCCACGAGACCCCGATGCCGGCCGCCACCTACGCCGAACTGCTGGACGAGACGCTCACCGACATCCTCGACCGGTCGGTCCAGGCGGACGCCGAGTACTCGACCGTCACCGCGGCCACCTGGCGGATCGCCGGTGCCGACCTGCGCCGGATCAACGCCCCCGCCGCCCGGCTGCTGGAGGTCTGCGGCTTCCTCGGCCCGGACGCCATCCCGATCCGGCTGCTCTACAGCGCGCCCGTGACCGAGGCCGTCGGGCTGCCCCCGGGCACGGACGGCCAGCTCGCGACGGGCGAGATCCTGCGCACCGTCAACCAGTTCAACCTCGCCCGGTACGACCAGGCCGGCGGGACGCTGAGCGTGCACCGGATCACCCAGGCGCTGCTGCGCGACCAGGTCACCGAGGCCGACCGGGCCCGGGTGCGGGCCGTCGTGCACCGCGCGCTCGCACTGGACTCCCCGGGCGACCCCGACACCCCGGACAACTGGGCCCGGTACGCCGAACTGCTGCCCCACCTCGGGCCGTCCGGAGCCACCGCGAGCACCGACCCGGCGGTCCGGCGGTGGATCGTCGAGTCGGTCCGCTACCTCTGGCACCGCGGCCTGCTCGACGCCGGCCGCGACCTCGCCGAACGCGCCCTGGCGCAGTGGTCCACCGACGGCCACGACGGGCCCGGCCAGGACGGCGGTGACGACGGCGGAGACGACGTGCCGGCCCTGCTGATGCGCGTCCAGCTCGGCAATATCCGGCGTTCCCAGGGAGCCGCGCAGGCGGCCTACGAGCTCGACCGGCACGCGCTGGAGCGGCTGCGCGCGGCGCTCGGCCCGGACCACCTGCACACCATCGCCGTGGCCAACAGCCTCGGCGGCGACCTGCGCCACCTCGGGCACTACGCGCAGGCCCGGGCGCTGGACGAGCAGACCCTGGAGACCGCGCTGCGGGTGCTGGGCCCCGACCACCCGCGCACGTTCATGAGCATGAACAACCTGGCCGTCTCGGCCTTCATGACCGGCGACTTCCGGGCGGCGCTGGCCGGCCACCAGGACGTCTACCGCCGCCAGTGCGCGGTGCTGGGCGAGCACAACCCCTACACGCTGCTGTCCGGCCTCAACTACGCCCGCGACCTGAGCGGGAACGGGCGGTTCCAGGAGGCCCTGGAACTCCTGGAGCACGTCGTGCGGAGCTACCGGGAGATCGTCGGGGACGACCACGACGACACCCTGCGCGCCCGCCGGAGCCTCGGGATCGTGCTGCGCCGGCTCGGCCGGTACCGGGAGGCGCTGGCGAACGACGAGGACGTCCACCGGCGCCTGCACGCCCTCAACGGGGCCGACGACCACGGCACCGCGGCCGCCGCCGGCAACCTGGCCGGCTCCCTCGGCGCGCTGGGCGAGACCGGGCGGGCCGTCCCGCCGGCCGAGGACGCGTTCGGGTACTGCCGCACCCACCTCGGCGAGGACCACCCGACCACCTGGGTCTCGGCCGTGAACCTCGCCGTGGCGCTGCGCCGGGCCGGCCGCACCGCCGAGGCCCGGCAGCTCTCCGGCCGGGCCCTGGACGGTCTGGGCGCGGCGCTCGGGGACCGCCACCCGTACGTCGGGATCGCGATGCTGAACCACGCCGACCACCTGGCCCTGGCCGGTGACCCGGCGGCGGCACTGGCCCTGGACGAGCAGGCCGCACAGCTGCTGGCCGACGTCCTCGGCCCGGACCATCCCGACACCCTCGCGGCGGTCTCCAACCTGTCGCTCGGCCTCGCCGCCGCCGGCGACACCGCCCGGGCCGGGCGGCTGGTGGCGGACGCGCTCGCACGGGCCCGGGAGTCGATGGGTGAGACCCATCCGGTGACGGTGGCGATCAGGGAGGGCCGGCGGCTGGAGAGCGACATCGAGGTGCGAGCGGTGTGAGTCGGCAGGCCGTCACCGGGGGCGGTGCGCCGTGCAGGTGCCGCTACGCGACCGCCGAGTGGGTGAACTTTCCGCAAGACTTCGCTGGATGGCGGGGTAGAGGACACGGAGGCTCGTGGAACAGCGCGGTGTTGCCCCCGTGCTGCCACTACATTGGTCGAAAGGCGCCGGGGTATACCCGGAGTCGGCTCTCTCTAACCCCCATCGTGGAAGAGAATCGAACATGACACCCGCACTGGACACCAAGCCCAAGCATGACCTGACGGATCATCACCAGTCGGACCGGCCGACCCTGGCCGATCTGGCCTCGCTCGGGGCCGACGAGCTGGCCACGCGGCTCCGACGTGCCCTGCCAGGCTCCGATACCGGTCTGGTGCCGGTCGCGGCCTTCAACTCCTCCATCTGACCAGCCGATCGACCATCGGCTCCGGCTGAAAACGACTGACCATGACGCGATCCCTGCTTCCGTTCACGCAGTTCGTTGTGAAGGTCCACAGCCGGTGCGATCTCGCCTGTGACCACTGCTACGTCTACGAGCACGCCGACACCAGTTGGCGCGCCCGGCCCAAGGTCATCGGCGACGAGGTCCTGGCCAAGGCCGCCGAACGGATCGGCGAGCACGCGGCCGCCCACGGCCTCACCGTCGTCCGGGTCGTCCTGCACGGGGGAGAGCCCCTGCTGGCCGGCCCGGACCGACTGCGCCGTGCCGCCGAGGAGTTCAGGGTCGCACTCCCGCCCGGCTGTGCGCTCGACCTGCGGATCCACACCAACGGGGTGCTGCTGAGCCCCGCCTTCTGCGACCTCTTCGACCGGCAGGACATCAAGGTCGGCGTCTCCCTGGACGGCGACCGCGCGGCCAACGACCGGCACCGCCGGTTCGCCGACGGCCGCAGCAGCCACCCCCAGGTGCTGCGGGCGGTGGGCCTGCTCCGCCGGCCCGAGTACCGGCACCTCTACGCCGGCCTGCTCTGCACCGTCGACATCGACAACGACCCGGCCGCCGTCTACCGCGCACTGGCCGAACTGGAGCCCCCCGCCGTCGACTTCCTGCTCCCGCACGCCACCTGGGAGCAGCCGCCGAGACGCCCCGCCGGCCGGACGGAGAACCCGTACGCCGCATGGCTGCTGGCCGTCTACGACCACTGGGAGGGGGACGGCCGGCCGTTCGCCGTCCGGACCTTCGACTCGGTCCACCGCACCCTGCACGGGCTCTCCAGCCTCACCGAGTCGCTCGGCCTGGAGCCCGCCGCGCTGGTGGTGCTGGAGACCGACGGCACGTTCGAGCAGGCCGACAGCCTGAAGACCGCGTACGACGGCGCTCCCGCCACCGGCCTCGACGTCTTCCGGCACAGCCTCGACGAGGTCGCCCGGCACCCCGGCATGGCCGCCCGGCAGTCCGGGCTGGCCGGCCTGAGCGCCACCTGTCGCGGCTGCCCCGTCGTCCGTTCCTGCGGTGGCGGTCTGTACGCCCACCGCTACCGGGCCGATGGTGGATTCGACAACCCCTCCGTCTACTGCGGGGATCTCATGACACTCATCAACGGCATCGCCGACCGCGGCGAGCCGGACCCCGGGGCCGGCACGGCCCCGCGAGCGGCAACCGACCAGGCCGTTCCCGTGCAGGCCGTTTCCGCGCAGGCCGTTCCGGTGCAGGCCGGCGAGCCGGCCGTGCCCGTCGGCCTCACCGACCGGCAGCTCGGCCAGCTGGCCCGCGGCCACGGTGACGCGGACACCGTCCGGGCCCTCGTCCGCTCCCAACTCGCCCTCACCCGGGCGATGCTGGCGGCCGTCCGGGGCACCTCCGGGCTGCGCTCCTCGGCCGCCTGGGACCTCCTCACCGACCTCGACGCCGCCGCACCGGCCGCGCTGGACACGGTGCTCGGCCACCCGTACGCCCGGGCCTGGGCGGCCCGGAGGCTCGGCGGCGACCCCGGCGCCGGGCTCGGGCGGCTGGCCGAGCTGGCCGGCGCCGCGGCCGTCCGGGCCGGGCGGGGCGACGCCGTGGCCGTCCCGGTCCGGGAAGGCGCCCTGCACCTGCCGACCCTCGGCCGGCTCACCCTCGCCGGGGGCGGGGAGGCGCTCGTCACCGGCACCGGCGACGGGTTCACCGTCCGCACGGCCGGTGGCGAGGTGCTCACCCTCGGCGCGGGCCACCGGGACCCGCGCTGGGAGCCGGTCCGGCTGGTCCGCCCGGCCGGCGGCTGGACGCTCGCCCTGGAGGACACCGACCCGCAGCGCGACAGCCACCAGTGGCCGGTCGGCGACCGGCTCGACGAGGCCGAACTGCACGCCTGGACCGGGGCGTTGCGCGAGGCCGTCGAGCTGCTCGACCGGGACCTGCCGGCCTACGCCCAGGGCCTGCGGACCGGACTGACCACCGTCACCCCGCTGCGCCCCGGCCCGTCCGGACGGGACGTCAGCGCTGCCGCCCGGCAGGCCTTCGGTGCGGTCGGGATCGCCCGCCCGGCCACCGCGCCGACCCTGGCGCTGCTGCTCGCGCACGAGTTCCAGCACGTCAAACTGGGCGCCGTGCTGGACCTGCTGGACCTCTACGACCCCGCCGACACCGCGCAGTACGACGCGCCCTGGCGGCCCGACCCGCGCCCGATCGAGGGCCTGCTCCAGGGTACCTACGCCCACCTCGCGGTGACCGCCTTCTGGGGCACCCGGACCGCCATCTACGACGGCCTGCCCGGGACGGCCGCCGAGCACGCCCGGGCGCAGTTCGCGCTCTGGCGCGGGTACACCGCCGAGGCGGTCGAGAGACTGGCCGGTTCGGGGTCGCTGACCCCGGTCGGCCTGCGCTTCGCCGACGGCATGCGGGAGACGGTCGGGCCCTGGCTGGACGTGGCCCTGCCGAAGGCGGCCGAGGACGCCGCCCGGCAGGCCCGGCAGGCCAGGCGTCCGGCCGCGCCCACCGGCTGACCGCGCCCCGCGCACCACGCCCCGGCCCGCGCACCACGCCCCGGCCCGCCCGCGACGCCTGACCCGCCCACGACGCCCTGGCCGTCCACGACGCCCCGGTCGGCCTTCGCCGCGCCGATGACGTGACGGTCGCCCAGAACCAACTGTTACCAAGGATGTGAGCCACCCCCCGGGGTGCAGAACCGGCCGATCGCGACCGGTGGTTGCCCTGGCGCCTTCCGCCGTGGGCGCCCCTCGGGGTTGTAGGCTCGCGCTCATCCCCCCTCCGGCACCGGAGCCTTCCTCCGGGCCCATCACCCTCGGGAACCGCCATCCTCACCGAACCGAGTCCCGTGCCGTCCCGGCAGGACATATCGCCAAATAAGTTGACTCGAACGATGCTCGCGGAGCAGTTCACCGATCTCGGCGTTCGGCCGGGCCAGGTGCTGCTCGTCCAGGCCTCGCTGCGCCGGCTCGGCCCGGTCGAGGGCGATGGCGCCACCGTCGTCGAAGCGCTGCTGGACGCGCTCGGCGGCCCCGGGCGGGGCACCCTGGCCGCGTACACCGGCACCCCGGAGAACTCGGACACCTCCCGGATGGTCAGGGAGATGATGCAGGGCTGGCTGCCCGAGCAGGTGGACGAGTGGCGCGCGAGCATGCCCCCCTTCGACCCGTACACGACGCCGGCCTCGCCGACCATGGGCACGCTTTCGGAGCTGATCCGCGTCCACCCGGAGGCGGTGCGCAGCAACCATCCGCAGTCCTCCTTCGCCGCGGTGGGGGCTCGCGCGAAGGACGTCACCGAGCTGCACGAACTCACCTGCCACCTCGGCATGGCGTCGCCGCTCGGCCGGCTGTACGAGATCGGTGCACACGTGCTCGGCATCGGGGTGGGGATGGACAGGTTCACCGCCTTCCACCTGGCCGACCTCCAGATGCCGGACATCCCCGTCCGCCACTACGGCTGCGTGATCAAGGAGGGCGGCGGCAGCCGCTGGGTCCACTTCGACGGCCCGCTCCTGGACGACCTGCACTTCGGGGAGCTCGGCGAGGAGGTGCTCCGCTCCGCCGCCGGCGTCCGGCACGGCAGCGTGGGCGGCGCGGACTGCCGGCTCCTCCCGATGCGCGAGGCCGTCGATCTCGCGGTCGGCATCCTGCGCGAGCGGCGCTGGCTCAGGCCGGATCTGGCCACCGCGTAAGGGCCGTACGGGGGCGGTCGTTTCAGTCATGTCAACTCGCATGGCCCGCTGTGCTATTCCATTGGACCCTCAGTCGTTCCTACACTGAAGCCCCGCGTACGGGGACTCGCGGGAAAGAGGTTGCCGGCGGGCCAGGGGGAGGCGCGTGTGAACGACCATGGCTGGGACGAGGAAGCCGCCCGGCCGTACTTCTTCCTCAGTTACGCCCACACCCCGAAGGCCGGCGCGCGTGGCGCCGGGGATCCCAACCACTGGGTGCGACAGCTGTATCGCGACCTCTGCGAGGCCGTGCTGCAACTGACCACCGTGCCCGCGGGCGTACCGGTCGGGTTCATGGACGAGTCCATGCACCAGGGGGAGTTGTGGGCCGACCGGCTCTCCGAGGAGCTGGCCACCTGCCGGGTCTTCGTGCCGCTCTACTCGCCGCGGTACTTCAACAGCCTCCCGTGCGGCCAGGAGTGGCACTCCTTCACCCAGCGGCCGGTCTACCCGGCCAACCTCGACTCGGAGCGGACCAGCGGCATCGTGCCGGTGCTCTGGGCGCCGATGAGCCGCTACAAACTGCCCGAGGTGGCGAGCGAACTCCAGTTCAACCACGCCAGTTTCGGCCCCGACTACGCCACCGAGGGCCTCTACGCGCTGATGAAGCTCAGCTACTTCCGGTCCGCCTACGAGCTGGCCGTGCACCGGCTGGCCCGGCGGATCGTCGAGGTGGCCGAGGAGACGGTGATCCCGGTCGGGCGCCGCCTCGACTTCAACGCCCAGCCCAGCGCCTTCAACGTCACCGCGCCCACCAAGCAGCTGCGGATCTCCGTCCTCGCCTACCACCGGGGCGAGGTGCCGCCCGACCGCAACCCCGACTACTACGGCGCCAGGCGCACCGACTGGCACCCGTACCGGCCGGCCGCCTCCCGCCCGCTGGCCGAGCACGCGGTGCGGCTCGCCCGGCAGCTGGGGTTCCAGGCCACCGTGCACGAGTTCGACGGCGAGGCCGAGGCGATCATCGCCGGCGGCGACCCGGTCGCGCCGGGGCTGCTGCTGCTGGACCGCTGGGTGCTCCAGGACGAGCGGTGGAGCGAACTGGTCCGCCGCTTCGACCGCTCCGACTGCTCCTGGGTGAGCGTCCTGGAGCCGTGGAACCTCGACGACCCGGACTGCGTGGAGAACCACCGCGAGCTGGGCGAACTCAGCGACCGGGTCCTGCGGTTCACCCACCGGTCCGTCCGGCCGAGCTTCCTCGGCGCCACCGGCGGGCCGCCCGGGCTGGGCAGCCTGGAGGAGTTCGACGACGCGCTGCCCCGGGCCGCCATGAAGGCCAAGTACGCCTTCGAGGGCCGGACCAGGACCGAACCCGAGGAACCACCGCCGCCACGGCCCAATCTGCGGGACGCTTTCCGGTACGGGCGCGGGCGGGACGGGCCCGAACCCTTCGCCTACGACGACGACCAGCCACCACGCGACTCAGGCGAACGCCCGGACGACGGGACACCGCCCCGGGGAGGAAGCACATGAGCGAGCGGAGCGAGCGAATCACCGGGGGCTGCGCGTTTCGCGAAGCGACCGCCGAACGCAGCGAGGTGGGCACAATGAGCGAGCGGAACGAGCGAATCACGGGGGGCTGCGCGTTTCGCGAAGCGACCGCCGAGCGCAGCGAGGTGGGCGCATGAGTGACAACCGCACCAGGAACCTCCGGATCGGGGGCCTGACCGCAGCCGAACTCGCCGCCCGGCGCGAGGCGGAGCAGGACCGGCAGGGCCGGATCATCACCTTCTACTCGTACAAGGGCGGCACCGGGCGCACCATGGCGCTCGCCAACACCGCCTGGATCCTTGCCGCCAACGGTTACCGGGTGCTCACCGTCGACTGGGACCTGGAGGCACCGGGCCTGGCCAAGTTCTTCCACCCGTTCCTCGACCCGGCGGTACTGGCCGGAACCACCGGCATGATGGACCTGATCGCCGAGTACCGGGAGGAGGCGCTGCGCCCGGTCGAGCACGCCGACGGCTGGCACCTCGACTTCGCCCGGGTCCACCCGCACGCGCTGTCGCTCTCCTGGCCGATGTTCCCCTCCGGCGGCAGCCTGGACTTCCTCTCCGCGGGCCAGTTCAACCGGGACTACTCCGAGGCCGTCACCCACCTCGACTGGGACATCTTCTACGACCGCTTCGACGGCGGGCAGTTCTTCGACGCGCTCCGCGCCGACATGGGCAAGCGCTACGACTACGTGCTGATCGACTCCCGGACCGGCCTCTCCGACATCGCCGAGATCTGCACCGTCCAGATGCCCGACGACCTGGTCGTCTGCTTCACCCTCAGCGACCAGTCGATCGACGGCGCCTCCCGGATCGCCCAGCACATCCACGACCGCTACCGCGAGCGCGGCATCCGCATCCTGCCGGTGCCGATGCGCATCGACGAGGGCGAGAAGGAGAAGGCCGACGCCGGCCGGGCGCTCGCCCGGATCCGCTTCGACGGCCTGCCGGCCGGGCTGAACGGCGAGGAGCTCGCCCACTACTGGGGCTCGGTGGAGATCCCGTACCGGCCGTTCTACGCCTACGAGGAGATCCTCGCCACCTTCGGCGACCAGGGCGGCACCCAGACCTCGATGCTCGCCGCCTGCGAGCGGCTGACCGGCGTCATCACCGAGGGCCGGGTCACCTCTCTGCCCCCGGTCGACGAGGAGGTCCGGCTGCGTTACGTGGATGCCTTCACCCGGCGCCGCCCGTCCGTGCCGGCCGACCTCTACCTCTCCTACGTGCCCGAGGACCGGATGTGGGCGGACTGGATCGAGTCGGTCCTGACCCGGGCCGGCTTCCGGGTGCTGCCGAGGGACCTCAGCGCCGGCTCGGACCCGCGCCACGAGACCGAGCGCGGCATCGATGCCGCCTACCGGACGGTCGCGGTGCTCTCGCCCGCCTACCAGCGTTCGCCGCAGGCCCGCGCGCTCTGGGAGTCCGTCGTCAGCTCCGACCCGTCCGGCACCCGCCGCCAGCTGGTCCCGGTCCGGGTCGGCGACGTCCGCCTCACCGCGCCGTTCAGCAACCGCAACCCGGTCGACCTGGTCGGCCGCGACGAGACGCAGTCGGTGCAGACCCTGCTGCGCGCCCTCGGCCGCGGCGACGTGCCGCTCGCCGAGACCGCCGGCACCGGCCCGCGCTTCCCCGGCAGCAAGCCGCAGGTCTGGGACGTGCCGCCGCGCAACCCGTCCTTCACCGGCCGCGCCGCCGTCCTGGAGCAGCTGCGCAACCAGCTGCGCGGCGGCATGGCCGCCGTCCTGCCCACCCCGCAGACCCTGTACGGGCTCGGCGGCGTCGGCAAGACCCAGGTGGCGCTGGAGTACGCGCACCGCTTCATGTCCGACTACGACCTGGTCTGGTGGATCGACGCCGAGCAGACCGAGCTGGTCGCCCCGGCCCTGGCCGACCTGGCCCGCCGGCTCGGACTGCGGGTCGGCGACTCCGTCACCGAGGCGGCCGAGGCGGCCCGCGAGGCGCTGCGCCGCGGGGTGCCCACCGCACGCTGGCTGCTGATCTTCGACAACGCCGACGAGCCGTCCGAGATCCGCCGGTTCTTCCCCGGCGGCTCCGGACACATCCTGGTCACCTCCCGCAACCAGGCCTGGTCCGGGCACGCGGAGGCGCTGGAGGTGGACGTCTTCACCCGCGGCGAGAGCGTCGAGCACCTCTGCCGGCGCGCCCGCGGCCTCTCCCGCCCCGACGCCGACCGGGTCGCCGAGGCCGTCGGGGACCTCCCGCTGGCCGTCGAGGTCGCCGCCGCCTGGCTGGACACCACCGGCACCCCGGTCGACACCTACGTCGCCCAGCTGCAGGCCGAGGCCGCCCGCGCCCTGGCCGGCGCCCGCCCGGCCGACTACCCGACCCCGGTCGGCGCCACCTGGAACGTCTCGATCGCCCGGCTGCGCACCCAGTCCCCGGCAGCGGTGCGGCTGCTCCAGCTCTGCGCGTTCTTCGCGCCCGAGCCGATCTCGATGAACCTCTTCTACAGCGACCAGATGATCCGCGCGCTCGTCCAGTACGACGCCGACCTCAGCGACAAGTTCATGCTGGGCAAGGTGATCCAGGCGATCGGCCGGTACGCGCTGGCCAAGGTCGACGCCGGCACCAACAGCTTCCAGGTGCACCGGCTGGTCCAGGCGGTCATCCGGGCCGAGATGACCGATGACGAGCAGGAGATCGCCATCCACGAGGTGCACCGCATCCTCACCGGCGCCCGGCCCGTCCTCGGCGACACCGACGACCCCGCCAACTGGCCCGCCTTCGACGAGATCTGGCCGCACCTCTCGCCCTCCAAGGCGCACAACTGCGACGAGGCCGACACCCGGCAGCTGCTCATCGACCGCGTCCGCTACCTGTGGAAGCGCGGCGAACTGGACCGCGCCCGCGACCTCGGCCACGCCCTGGACGCCGAGTGGACCGGCAAGCTCGGCGAGGACGACCGGCAGACCCTGCTGCTGCGCTTCCAGCTCGCCAACGTGCTGCGCTCGCAGGGCAACTACGCCGAGGCGCTGGCCCTCGACGAGGCCACCCTGGAGCGCCAGCGGGCCCTGCTGGGCGAGCACCACCCGTACACCCTGATGACGGCCGGCTCGCTCGGCGCCGACCGGCGGGCCCTCGGCCGGTTCCAGGCCGCGCTCGACCTCGACCGCGAGATCCTCGACCAGTTCCGCGAGTTGTTCGGCGACGACAACCCGCGCACGCTCTCGATGGCCAACAACCTGGCGATCGACTACCGGCTGGTCGGCGACAGCGAGGCCGCCCGCGAACTCGACCAGGAGACCCTCGACCGGCGCACCGCCGTCCTCGGCCCGCGCCACCCGTACACCCTCTCCACCAAGTCCAACCTCGCCCGTGACCTGCGCGAACTCGGCGACTACCGCGGCTCGGTCGAACTGCTCCAGGAGGTGACCAACGACCTCGGCGACGTGCTCGACCCCGACCTTCCGGAGAACCTGCGCAACGCCAAGTCGCTGGCCGTCTCGCTGCGCCGCACCGGCCAGCTCGCCGAGGCCCGCCGGATCACCAAGGAGACCTACGAGCGCTACCTGGAGCGGTACGGCGCCGACGCCCCCGACGCGCTGGCCTGCGCGCTCAACCTGGCCGCCGACCACAGCGCCTCCGGGGACAAGGAGGCCGCCCGCGACCTCTGCACCACCGTCTTCGAGGGCCACCGGCGGCTGTTCGGCGACGAGCACCCGTTCACCCTGGCCTGCGCCAACAACCTCGGCATCTACCTGCGGGGCAGCGGCGACGTCCAGGGCGCCATCGCGCGCGGGCTCGCCACCGTCGAGGGGCTCACCGAGTCCGTCGGCGCGGAGCACCCGTACACCCTGAACGCGATGATCAACCTGGCCAACGCCTACGGGGAGGACGGCCAGATCGCCAGGGCCGAGGAGCTCGGCCGCACCGCGTACGCGGGCCTCTGCGACCGCTACACGCCCCGGCACCCGGACGCGGTGGCCTGCGAGGCCAACCTGGCCGTCACCCTGCGCGCGGCCGGCCGGCACACCCAGGCGGCCGAGCTGCGGGCCAAGGCGATCTCCGAGCTGATCCGGCAGTTCGGCGAGGAACACCCGAACACCGTCTCGGCGCGCGGCTGGAAGCGGATCAACCGCGACCTGGAGCCGCAGCCGGTCTGACGGGGAGGTTCCGGCCGGGGCCGGCGGGTACGCTGCGGGACCTATGAACGAGCAGCTGCCCCCGGTCCTGGTCACCCGCCGCCTCGCGCCGGGGGTGATCGAGCGGCTCACCGCCCACCACGCGGCGACCCTGCACGACTCGGACCTGCCGATGCCGCGCGCCGAGCTGCTGGCCGCCGTCCGCGGCCGGTCGGCGGTGGTCACCACGCTGGACGACGCGGTCGACGGCGCGTTCCTGGACGCGGCCGGCCCGGGCCTGCGGATCGTCGCCAACCACGCGGTCGGCCACCACAACGTCGACCTCGCCGCCTGCGCCGAACGCGGAGTCCTGGTCAGCAACACCCCCGGCGTGCTCACCGCCGCCACCGCCGACATGGCCTGGGCGCTGCTGCTGGCCGCCACCCGCCGGCTGGGCGAGGGGGAGCGCCTGCTGCGCTCCGGGGAGCCGTGGGCCTGGGCCCCGAACTTCATGCTCGGCCTGGAGCTGGCCGGCACCCCGCTGGGCGTCCTCGGCATGGGCCGGATCGGGCAGGCCGTGGCCCGCCGCGCCCGGGCCTTCGACATGCCGGTGAGCTACCACAACCGCTCCGAACTGCCGCCCGGGAAGGCCGAGGGCGCGCAGTGGCTGCCGCTGGAGGAACTGCTCGCCACCTCCACCGTGCTGGTGGTCACCTGCCCGCTCGGCGCCGCCACCCGGCACCTGCTGGACGCCCGTCGGCTGGCCCTGCTCCCGGCCGGGGCGGTCGTGGTCTCGATGACCGCCGGGGTGGTGGACGAGGACGCGCTCGCCGCCGCGCTGGAGTCGGGCGCGCTGTTCGCCGCGGCGGTGGACAACTTCGAGCGGGAACCGGCGGTGCCGTCGGCCCTGCTCGCCCAGGAGCGCGCGGTGCTGGCCCCGCACCTGGGCAGTGCCACCGTGCGGACCAGGCAGGCGATGGGCGGGCTCGCGGTGGAGAACGTGCTGGCGGTGCTGGCCGGCGGGGAGCCGGTCACCCCGGTCGGGGCCTGAGGGCCGGGCCCGGGCTCAGGGCCTGCGCCCGGGGGCCGCGGTGTGGCCGGCCGCCCAGGCCAGCGCGGTGGTCATCACCCGGAACGCCCCGAAGTGCGCGGCGCCGGGCTCCAGGAAGAGCTCGGCGCCGGGGATGTGGTCGGCCAGCCAGCGGGAGTGCTCGACCGGCGAGAACTGGTCGTCGGCGCCGTGCCAGAGCCACGCGGGGACCGTGATGTCCTGCACCTTGAAGCCCCAGTCGGCGGTGAAGGCCAGCACGTCGTCGATCCAGCCGTCGGCGCCGTGCCGGAACGCCTCGCGGTAGTTGCTCTGCAGCATCCGCCGCAGCCCGGTGTCGGCGACCACCTCCCGGTCGTTGGGCGTCAGCTCCGGCCGCAGGCCCTTGAGCAGCCGGACCGGGTCGGCCTTGATCTGCTCGGAGCGGAACCGCATCGCCGCGGCGATCCGGTCGTGCCCGCGTTCGGCCTCCCGGTACGCGCGGATGTTGGACGGGGTCATTCCGCCGTACCAGTCCAGCCCGGCCGCGTTCCGGGGCGCCAGGCCCACCAGCACGGCGACCCGGCTGACCCGGTCGGGCAGCAGCGCCGCGCAGGCCAGCGCGTGCGGACCGCCGCCCGAGCGGCCCAGCACCGCGAACCGGTCGATCCCGAGCTCGTCCGCGATGGTCCGCACGTCGGCCGCCGCCGCGCTCACCCGGCGGCCGGGCAGCCGGGCGGAGTCGCCGTAGCCGGGCCGGTCGAAGGAGACCAGCCGGACGCCCAGGCGGTACAGCACGGTGCTGCGCGGGTGCGGGCCGACCCGGCTGCCGGGCATGCCGTGCAGCAGGAACACCGGCCGGCCGCGCGGGTCGCCCAGGGTCTCGACGGCGATGGCGCGGCCGTCCGGCGCCTTGACCATCCGTAATGACACGCGGGCCTCCTCGGTACGGGTGATGCTTCCGTGGTGCCGGTCTGTTCGGGGCCGGTCCTCCGGCCGTCCCGGTCCGGTGGTTCCGGGCCTCAGTGGTCCCGGTCGGTCGTGCCGCGGACCTCACGGCGGGCCTGCCAGGTGGTGTGCTCGCGGGAGACCGCGTCCTCGGCGTCGCGGGCCAGCCGGGACCAGATCTCCTCGGCGTCGGAGGACGTCACGTCCAGCTGGGCCAGCTGGCTGCGGATCAGCTCCAGTTCGTCGGCGGCCAGGCCGTACGCGGCCGCCAGCGGCCGGTACTGGCGCAGCTGCGCCCAGGCGGCGACCGAGGCGGCCACCGCCGAGACGGTGCCGAGCGCGTCGTAGCCGAACTCGCCCATCGCGCGCAGCACCGCCAGGACCAGGCCGAGCAGCGGCAGCACCACGCCCAGCACGCCCGTCCAGAAGCCGGCCCGGGCGCAGTAGCGGGCCTTCGACCGGTACCAGTCGTGCTGGACCTGGATGCGCTCGCGCAGGTACACCTCGCGGCGCACCGCCAGCGGCTGGTCGCGCAGGCCGCGCATCGCGTCGGTGATCCGCGCGCCGGAGTCCTCCGCCGCGGCGCCGACCGCGCGGCTGCCCCGGAAGGCGTTCAGCACCCGGCCGAGCTGGAAGCTGTACAGCCCCTCGGCGTCCGGCAGGCTGCGCGGCGGCGGCTGGTACGCGTCGGCCCGGACGCTGAACTTCCAGGCCAGCGTCTTGACCGACTCCGCGGCCGCCCGGCCCTCGTACCAGAGGCCCTGCGGGTTCTGCCGGCTGATCACCAGGGCGAGGGCGATCGCGCCGAGGTAGGCGGCGGCGGCCGGCCAGGCCCAGGGCGCGCCGTCGGCGGAGCCGAACGCGGCGGCGGCCACCAGCAGTACCAGCTCCCACGCGGAGAGCAGTACGGACCGCCGCTGCCCCTGCAGGGAGGCGGAGTCGGCGGACCAGAACAGCGCGGGCATCAGCTCCTGCTCGCGCACTCTTCCCATTGGACCCGCACCCGATGCCATCCTCGGCCCCCACCCGTCGCTCCGGTCGCACCCGCTCTCCTGCCCCGCCCGCCGCGCCGGTACGCCTGGCCCGGGCCGGCTCCGGCCGCATTGGCCGGGATGCCGCCGGAGGTTGTCCCATATCGCGGCCCTCCGGCGGCGGCCGCCGCGCGCGGCTCAGTACGTGTAGAAGACCCGGTCCGCGTTGTCGGCCATCTGCTTGGCGTTCCACTCGGTGCCGCCGGGCACGTTGCCGGAGCGGAACAGCGGCGGGGTGGCGCCGGTGCCGGCCGCCGCCGCGTCGGCGAGGCGGCCGACCGCCGAGGCGACCACGGCCTGCATCAGCGCGCTGGTCACGATGGTGGAGACCGGGCCGAACGAGGTCTCGGCGGCCGGGTGGGTCAGCTCGCCGTCCCCGACCGCGATCTTGTTGTCCAGGACGACGTCGCAGTGGTCCTTGAGGTAGCTGCCGGACGGGTGCGCCGAGGGCACCTGCTCCGGGTACGCCAGCGAGGTCACCCCGATCACCTTGAGTCCGCGCTCCCGGGCGTGGCGGGCGAGCTCGACCGGCATCACCTGGCGGCCGGAGAGGGAGATGACGAACAGCAGGTCCCCCGAGGTGGCCGGGGTGAGGTCCAGGGTGGTGGTGGCCAGGCCGGAGACCCGCTCCAGCGCGCTGGAGAGCGGGGCGGGCATCACCGTCACCCCGGACATCCCGGGGACGTCCAGCAGGTTGACCGGGACGAGCCCGCCGGCCCGGTAGACCACGTCCTGGGCGGCCAGTGAGGAGTGGCCGGAGCCGAAGGTGAAGATCCGGCGCCCCTCGGCGACCGCCTCGGCCAGCAGCGCGGCAGCCGCCTCGATGGTGTCGGCCTCCTCCGTGCGGACCCGCTGGAGGTGGGCGATCGCGGCGTCGAAGTACCGGCCGACCAGGTCGCTCATCTGTTGCCTTCGCTCTCTGCCGGTGGGGGAGCCGGCCGGGTGGGGCGGCCCGGGTGGTCCAGACCGCCGATGGAGAAAGCTACGGCCAGCACCGTGCTGCCTCACCGGTACCGCTGTCAACAGGAACGAAATGCGGTCCCCGAGGCCCCTGCGCGGGCTCGGCAGTCGGTGCGGTACGTCAGAATTGGCGGTGAGGACACCGAAGAAGGGAACCAGCGGCGATGTCTGGGCTGATCGACACCACTGAGATGTACCTTCGCACCATCCTGGAGCTGGAGGAGGAGGGCATCACACCGATGCGCGCCCGCATCGCCGAGCGTCTGGAACAGAGCGGCCCCACGGTCAGCCAGACGGTCGGCCGGATGGAGCGCGACGGACTGCTCCGGGTCGCGGGCGACCGTCACCTCGAACTCACCGAGGACGGCCGCCGGCTCGCGGTGCGGGTGATGCGCAAGCACCGCATCGCCGAGTGCCTGCTGGTCGACGTGATCGGTCTGGAGTGGGAGCAGGTCCACGAGGAGGCCTGCCGCTGGGAGCACGTGATGAGCGAGACGGTCGAGCGCAAGGTGCTCGCCATGCTCGGCCACCCCACCCAGTCCCCGTACGGGAACCCGATCCCGGGCCTGGACGAGCTGGGCGACGCCAAGGCCGAGGGCGAGGGCTTCGACGCGGCGCTCGTCCCGCTGGACACGGTCCGCCCGGGCGAGGCGGGCGCGGACGTCGTGGTCCGCCGGATCGGCGAGCCGATCCAGACCGACGGCGAGCTGATGCGCACGCTGCGCCGGGCCGGGATCCGGCCGGGCTCGACGGTGCGGGTCACCGCCGGGGTCGGCGGGGTGCTGGTCGGCAGCGGGGAGACCGCGGCCGAGCTGGGCAAGGAGATCGCCGCGCACGTCTTCGTCGCGCAGGCCTGATCCCGCGGGCAGTCGAATGAGCAGGGCCCGGTGCATCCCCGTGCACCGGGCCCTGCTCGTCCTCCCCGTCCCTCCCTGTTCCTCCCTGCTTCCGTGGCACCGGCCTCCCCGAACCCGGCCGGTACCACGGCCCCTCCGTTCCCTCCCGTCCCTCCCTGTCCCCTCCGTCCCCTCCGTTCCCTCCCGACCGCCCCGCCCGGCTTCCCCGTCCGAGCGCCCCTTCCGGCGTCCCCTCACGGTGGAATTTCTCCCCTCGGCAGATCATGGCAATCCTTGAGCGTTGTCACTCGTAAGAGGGGCTTTCGCCGTTGACCAGCGGGTACACCGAAGCCTTATCCGCACATGCGTGTGACGGGCCTTGTCTCCGGTGGGAGACAAGGCCCGTCAGCCGCGCGCGGGGTGTCGCGCTGTGCACGCCCTCACCCGATAGGCGTAGGGCGGCCGTCCACGGGACGGTGAACCTCCGGGCCGGTGCCGGGGGACCGTCCGGCTCAGGGGGTCAGCGGACCGCCGCCGGCTGGGCCGGCTGGAGGCGGGCCGACGGCGCCTCGCGCCCGCAGGCGTAGGCCAGCGGGCTGACCAGCTCGGCGGCGTCCGGCAGCCAGCGGTTCAGTGCGGAGGGCGAGCGCGCCCACTGGGCGAAGCCGGTCGGGCCGACCCGGGACGGCGGGGCCACCGTCCAGTCGCCCTCGCCGCGGGCCACCAGGTCCAGCCGGCCGGGCGGCCAGCCGAGCTTGCGCAGCATCTCGGGCAGCTTGGCGGCCACTCCGGGCAGCACCAGGAAGTGCAGCCGCCGGCCGGAGCGGCCGGGTGCGGCCGGGACGGCGACCACCGGGCCGAGCTGGAGGTCCATCCGCTCCATCCGGGCCAGTGCCAGGCAGCCGGCCACCTCCGGCACGTCCAGCACGTCGAAGGAGCGGCTGGTGGGCAGCAGGATCGAGGCCTCCGGTCGCTCGGTCCACCAGCGCCGCACCGCGCCCGGGCCGGCGCTCGCCTTGCGCGCCCAGTCCGCGTCGATCGGGTGCGCACCCGGCATCGGGCAGCGGGCGTCGCCGCAGGAGCAGCGGGCCGGCCCGTCGCCGTCGATCAGCCAGGCGCCCGGCGCGACCTCCCAGTGCCGGCTCTCGGCGTAGCCGACGGCTTCGATGAGCAGCGGGGGCAGTCCGGCGGTGCCGCCCTGGTCGGGGGAGTCTGGGATGTCTTCCACGCGCTGCACAACTACCGTGCGTGAGGCTGGTTACGGCCGGGCGGGGGCGGGTCTTGCGCGCGGTGGCAATGTCACCCGAACCGGTGAGGCAACCGAGTTGGAGCGGACCGGGTGGACGGGGGTGGGCGCAGTGGGGGCGCACGGGAGCATTTCCCAGGGCGCGCGGGGGGTGGGGATCGTCACCGTGGGTATCCCGGTGGCGTTGCTGATCGCTAACCTGGTGTCAGATTCCTTGGACGGTCGGACAGTCGGCAACAGATCAGCAGAATCGTCGCCCACCGGCCGGGCCGGAGGGTGTGGGGAGGCGAAGCCCAATGGCCGCGAGACCACTTGTCGCACGACAGCCCAACGAGCGTCTGCAGCAGCTGATCCAGGAGGCCAGCTGCTCCAACGCCGGCCTGGCGCGGAGAGTCAACCTGTGCGGTGCGGAGCACGGCCTGGACCTGCGGTACGACAAGACGTCCGTCGCCCGCTGGCTCCGCGGCCAGCAGCCGCGCGGGCAGGCCCCGGCGGTGATCGCCGAGGCCCTCGGCCGCAAGCTGGGGCGGAGCGTGTCGGTCGAGGAGATCGGCATGGCGGACGGCAAGAACCTCAGCTCCGGGATCGGGCTGCAGTTCGCGCCGACGCTGAACGCCGCACTGGAGCAGGTGTGCGAGCTGTGGCGCAGCGACGTCGGCCGCCGGGACTTCCTGACCGGGGCGACGGTGGCGGCCTCCGCCCTCGTCGAGCCCAGCCGGGACTGGCTGATCACCCCGCCCGACCCGGTGGTGGCCCGTACCGGCGGCACGCGGGTCGGTCCGACGGACGTCGCGGCGATCCGGGCGACCACGGCGATGCTGGTCGACCTCGACCACCGCTTCGGCAGCGGGCACGTCCGCCCGGTGGTGGTCCACTACCTCAACAGCGTGGTCTCCGGCCTGCTGGGCGGCGCGTACCGGGAGGAGACCGGCCGGCAACTCTTCGCGGCGGTGGCCCGGTTGACCGAACTGGCCGGCTACATGGCGGTGGACACCGGGCAGCCGGGCCTGGCCCAGCGCTACTACATCCAGGCGCTGCGGCTCGCCCAGGCCGCCGACGACCGCGGCTACGGCGGGTACGTGCTGGCGGCGTCGATGAGCCACCTGGCGGCGACGCTGGGCAACCCGCGGGAGATCGCCCAGCTGGCCCGTGCCGCGCAGGAGGGCGCCCGCTCGGTGGCCACCCCGACGGCGATGGCGATGTTCTACGCGGCCGAGGCGCGCGGCCACGCCCTGCTCGGCGACGCCCGGTCGTGCGAGGCGGTGGCCGCCAAGGCGCTGGAGGCGATGGAGAGGCGCCGCCCGGAGGACGACCCGGACTGGATCGTCCACTTCGACGACGCCTACCTGGCGGACGAGCTGGCCCACTGCCACCGGGACCTGGAGCAGGCCGGCCAGGCCGAGCACTACGCGCGCCGGGCGCTCGACCTGCACCCCCCGACCAGGGTGCGGCGCCGGGCGGTCGACCTCGTCCTGCTGGCCACGGCCCAGCTCCAGCAGCGGGACCTGGAACGGGCCTGCGAGACCGGCGCCCAGGCGGTGCGGCTGCTGAGCGGGCTCCGGTCCAACCGGGGCGTGGAGTACCTGGACGAGTTCCGGCGGCGGCTGGAGCCGTTCCGGGAGCAGCGGGTGGTCCGCGAGTTCCAGGCCCGGGCGGAGGCGGAGGCAGCCTGACCTGGAGCGGGGGGCGCGTCGTCGGCGCGTACGTGAGGGGCCGGTGAGGGATGGACCGCCCACGTGGTCACCCGGTTCGGCGAACCGGTAGCGTGGGCGCGACGTCCAAGGAACTGTGATGCTCCCAAGAACCGACGAGATGTGGTCCGCCGTCAGCGCGCGGTCGTGCACAGGTGAGGAATCGCGTTGAGTCAGCGCCGCTCGTACCCGAACTCGGGTGACTTCAACCTGGACGACCTGTTCCGCCCGGAGCCCGGCCAGCCGCAGGGCCAGGGCGGTGCGCCCGGCCAGGCCGGGCCCGGCCAGCAGTACCTGCCGCCGGACGGTCAGCCAGAGTACCTCGGCGAGGGCGCGCACGCGCTGCCGACCCAGGCCATCCCGGCCCAGGGCGCCCCGTGGGGCGGCGCTCCGCACCCCGGGTACGGCGCTCCGCAGGCCGATCCGGCCCCGGCGACCCAGTACCTGCCGCCCTACCCCACCGCGGACCCGCAGGCGGCCAGCTACCCGGCCCGGCCCGGCTACCAGCAGCCCGCTCCGCCGCAGGCCTACCCGCAGGCGCAGCAGGGCTACCAGCCGGCCCCGCAGGAGTACCCGGCCCAGCCGGAGTACGCGGGGCCGGACTACCCGACCGGCCCGGTCCCCGCGCGGGGCGGCGACGGCGGGCGTTCGTCCGGCAAGCTGATCATCGGCGGCGTGGTGGCCGGTTGTGCGGCGGCCGGCATCCTGGTCGCCGTCCTGCTGAGCGGCGGCGACGACCAGTCCGCCGGCAAGGAGAAGCAGGCCAATCCGGTGACCACCGGCAGCGCCGCCGCGAGCGGTGGCCCGGCGACCGCGAGCGCGTCGGCGGCGACGGTCAACCCGGAGGTCAAGGCGCAGGCCCAGCCGCTCTCCGATCTGCTGGGCACGGCCAACGACAGCCGCCAGGCGGTGATCGGCGCGGTGGCCGCGGTGCAGAAGTGCGACAAGCTGCCCGAGTCCCAGCAGGCGCTGGCCGACGCCGCGGGCAAGCGCCGGGACCTGCAGACCAAGCTGGCGGCGCTGAAGACGGACAAGCTGCCGGGCGGGCCCCAGCTGGTCGAGCAGCTGAACGCCGCCTGGACGGCCTCGGCGACCGCCGACGACGAGTACGCGGCCTGGGCCACGGACATGCAGGCCGCCTGCGACGCCAAGAAGGCCGACAACCAGCACTACAAGAACGCGGTCCAGGCCAGTGGCACGGCCACCACCGCGAAGAAGCAGGCCTCCGGCCTCTGGAACACCATCGCCGGGCAGACCGGCCTGCCGACCCGCGGCGACGGGGACCTGTAGCACGGGGGCCGGCGCCCGCGGGACCTGTGCCGAGGGGCCGCACCGGCTGCCCGGTACGGCCCCTCGCGGTACGGCCCTCGGGGGTGAGCCCCGGGGCCCGGGGTCAGGCCGGCGGCCTGCTCCCGGTGAGCACCCAGCGCACGTCCACGAAGCCGGGCTGCTGCAGGGTCATCCGCCCGCCCTTGACCACCTGGTACGTCACCCAGGTGTTCACCAGCCGCGGCGACTCGGTGCTCGGCAGCATGTTGGTGGTGCCCCAGTTCAGCGGCGGGGTCAGGCCGACGTCCACCTGCTCGCCGCTGTCCAGCAGCCCGGTGACCGTCTTGGAGCTGACCGGGCGGCCGGCCGCGTTCAGCCGGTCGGCCACCTGCCGGAACACCTCGTACGCGACCCAGGTGGTCTGCACCCCGGGGTCGGAGACGTCGATGCTGCGCCCGCCGGCGGCGTCGCTGCGGACCACCGCGCGCAGCGCGTCCCAGGTCTTGGCCGACTCGGGCGGGTACCAGCCGGTCACGTAGGCACCGGCCAGCGGGCCGCTGTCGCCGCCGGTCGAGTCGACCACCGACTGCTGGACGCTGCCGATGACCGAGGCGATCCTGGTGTTCCGCGGACTCAGCCGGCGGTAGGAGTCGAGCAGGTTGCCGGTCGGCTCGGCGCCCAGGGCGGACGTGAGGCAGTTGCCCGCCTCGTCCTTGCCGATCGCCTTGCGGGCCACCGGCGTGTAGTCCGAGGACTGCTCCGGCGCCTTGACGTCCAGCAGCTTGATCCCGGCCGGCTTGAGCGCGTTGGCGAGGTAGCCGAGCAGGTTGTCACCGGCCGGGGTGTCCGGGCGGACCAGCGAGACGGCCTTGCAGCCGGCCTCCACCAGCTGCCGGCCGCTGCCGCCGATCAGCGCCGGCATGCCGCCGGCCACCGGGTACGACAGCGGGCTGCTGAACTCGGGCTGGGAGAGCCCGTACCCGCCGATCAGGGGAATGCCGGCCCGCTCCAGGACCGGCATGAAACGGTCGCCGTACTGGCTGTACGAGCCGATCACCGCGACCGCCTGGGCGCTCACCGCCTGCTGGGCGCAGGCCGTGGCGCCGTCCGCGGTGTTGTGCTCGTTGCAGGTGAGGACGCGCAGCTTGCGTCCGTTCAGGCCGCCCTTGGCGTTGACGTCCCGGCCGATCGCATCTGCGAGGGCGGTCATGCCGGGCCGGTCGGCGGACCCGGTACCGGACGGTGCCCAGGTCATCACGGTCAGGTCGCCGGCACTGGTGGCGGCATCGGCCGGTCCGCCGCACGCGGAGGCCGAGAAGAGGGTTGGGAGCAGTGCCACGGCGGTGGCGGCTGCGGTGATCGGGCGGCGGTGGCGCCGTGTCGCGATCGGATTCTGACTCTGGAACGAGCCCTTTCGGCCGGTCATCGGTCTTCCCTCCCGGGGCGCTCTGCGGCGCACCGGCACCAGCCAAGCCCCGGCGCCACACGCCGAGAGGGCCGAAAAGGGAACGGTTGGCAAACGGCGGCCGAACTCCGGGCTTGGACGCGTGTAGAGCCGGAGTAGAGCACGAACCTTTGGGGAACGTACGATCGTCCACCATGTCCGCCAGCACAGATTCTTCGTATCGGTCTGCCCGAAACCCTTCTCGTCCGGGCCACCGCTCAAGCACGATGGGCGGCATGCCGCTCAACGACCTGCCCTGGTGGCGCTGGCGTGCCCGACTGCGCTCGGCGTTGCACATGCTGTCCGACCCCGGCTTCCAGCAGGAGACCTGGCTGGCCGGCCGCGAGGGCTTCGGTGACGTGACCGACGCCGTGTACCGGCTGGTGGAGGACACCTGGCTGGACCGGTGGTCGGCCGAGAAGTACGTCGGCACGATCTTCCGGGACTCGGCCGAGGCCGCGGTGGTGGACGTCGCGGTGCTCCGGGTGGTCCGCATCCTCCACCAGGTCGGCGCGGACGCCCCGGCCTCCGCCTACCTCGGCCACCACGGCTGGCCGGAGGCGGTCCGGGCGGCCCGCGAGGCCCACGTCAAGCTGGCCGTCAACGACGGCGAGGACCCGGACGCCCCGCCGCGCTCGCTGGACGTGCTGCGCATCCTGACCGCGTCCTGACCCGGGGCCGACCCGTGCCGACCCGGCCCTGACCTGCCACGACGCCGCCCCGACCGGCTTCGGCCCGGTTCCGGGGCGGTGCTGCGCGGTGCCCGCCGGGGCCCCGCGCCCCGCGGCCGGACCGGGCCGTCCCGCAGTGCGGGCAGCGGGACGGCGGCTGTCCAGGATGTGACACGCTGGGGCACTCACCAGGAGCACGACCCCAGGACGGGAGACCCCCCACCGTGGAACAGCAGCCGGCCAGCGCCCAGTACGTCCTCACGCTGTCCTCGCCCGACAAGCAGGGCATCGTCCACGCGGTCTCCAGCTACCTCTTCATGACCGGGTGCAACATCATCGACAGCCAGCAGTTCGGCGACGGTGACAGCGGGCTGTTCTTCATGCGGGTGCACTTCTCCGCCGTCGAGCCGGTCACCGTGGACAAGCTGCGGGCCAGCTTCGCCGCGATCGGGGCCTCCTTCGGGATGGAGTGGCAGATCCACCCGTCCGAGGAGCGGATGCGGATCGTCCTGATGGTCAGCAAGTTCGGGCACTGCCTGAACGACCTGCTCTACCGCACCGGGATCGGCGCCCTGCCGGTGGAGATCGCCGCGGTGGTCTCCAACCACACCGACCTGCGCGGCCTGACCGAGAGCTACGGCATCCCGTTCCACCACATCCCGGTGACCCGGGACACCAAGGCCGAGGCCGAGCAGCAGCTGCTGGACCTGGTCGCCAAGGAGAAGGTCGAGCTGGTCGTACTGGCCCGCTACATGCAGGTGCTCTCGGACCAGCTCTGCACGGCGCTGTCCGGCAAGGTGATCAACATCCACCACTCCTTCCTGCCGAGCTTCAAGGGCGCCAAGCCGTACCACCAGGCGCACGCCCGCGGCGTGAAGCTGATCGGCGCCACCGCGCACTACGTCACCGCCGACCTCGACGAGGGCCCGATCATCGAGCAGGAGGTGGCCCGGGTGACCCACGACGTCACCCCGGACCAGCTGGTCGCGCTCGGCCGGGACGTCGAGTGCCAGGCGCTGGCCCGTGCGGTGAAGTGGCACAGCGAGCACCGGGTCCTGCTCAACGGCACCCGCACGGTGGTCTTCGCCTGATCCCCGGCTCCTGACCCCGGGCCCCGAGGCCGCGGCTCCCGGGTTCCGGCGCCGAGGGCCCGTGGCCCCGTGGTCCCGGGGTTTCGGGGTTCCTACGGCCGGGAGAGCAGCGGGACCGCGTGGAGCACCTCGTGGATCGCCGCCCGGTCGCCGTGGGCGCCCACCGGCAGCCGGTCCGGGTCGCGGTGCGCGGCCGCCAGCTGGCAGAACTCCAGCCCGTCCAGCACCAGCGCGGCCACCGGGTCCCCGCCGGGCGGACCGCTCTCCGGGCCGTCCAGGGGGATCAGCCACTCACCGGCCGCCGGGCCGTCGATCACCAGCCGGACCCGCCGGCCCGTCCGGCCGTCCGCGCCCGGTGCGACCGCGGGCGCACCGGCGTGCTCGGGCCGCGCCGCGCGCAGCCCGGCCAGCACGGGCGGGAGCATCCGGACGGCCAGGTCGACCATCTGCCGGAGGTGCTGGGGCGCCGGCGGGTCGTACGGGTACGCCACCGCGCGGGCCACGTCCTCGCCGTGGACGAAGCACTCGAAGGCCCGGTCGACGAAGGCGTCGCGCAGCGGGACGGTCGCGAAGCCGTAGTCGACGGGCGTGTTGCCCTGCGGGGCCAACGCCGCGGTGCGGACCAGCTCGTGGCAGTGCCGGCGCCAGCGGGCGCGCACCGTCTGCGGCGGCAGGCCGGCCTGTTCGGCGGTCAGCCGGGCGGTGCGCTCGGCGATCGCGGCGAACGGCGGGCGGCCCTGCGGCGGCACCCGGGGCACGGTCGGTGCCGGGTCCTGCGGCGGCACCCGGCGGCCGGCCGCAGGCGTGCCCCCACCGGGGACGGGGTCGGGCAGGCCGAGGGCGAGGGCGAGGTAGCCGTCCACGGCGGCGAGGTGGCAGAGCACCTCGGCCGGGCGCAGGTACTCGGTGCCGCCGTGCCAGGGGAGTTCGGCCACCTCCTGCCACTCCTCCGGCCCGAGGTCGCGCAGCAGCGCGTCGAGCTTGGCCGTCTCGGCGGTGTAGGGCGCACCCCAGACGGGGACGGGCAGTTCGGCCGGGCGCCGGGCGAGACACCAGTCGAGCACCTGCTGGCGCAGCGAACCGGGCTGGTCGAGCGGTTCGTCGACGGCGAGCCAGCCGGCGGCCTCGCGCAGCCGGGCGGCCTCCTCGGCGCAGCCCGGGCAGGCCTTCAGGTGGAGTTCCAGTTCGGCGGCCTCGGGGTGCGGGCAGGCGCCCAGGGCCCAGGCGCCGAGCAGCGAGCGCAGGGCCTCGTGCTGGTCCTCGGTGGTCGTCACGTGCCCCCGTCCTCGTTCCGGTGCCGCGGTCCGTCGTGGTGCCTGTCGTGGTACCTGTCGTGGTGTCGATTGCTGTGCCGATTGCTGTGCCGGTCGTCCTGACCGCGCCGCGTCTGTGGCTCGTCCTGCTCGCCCGGGTGTTCTCCCGGGTGCCGTTCCCCGTGCGGCCGGCCGTCGCCGGCTCTGTCGTCGCCGCCCCGGCCCTCGCCGCCCCGGTCGCCACCGGTCCTGCCGCGGCTGTTCCGGGCCCGTCGCTGGCGGTCGCGCTCCTCGGCGAGTTCGGTGGCCAGCAGCTCCAGGCCGAGCCGCATCCGCTGCTTGGCGGCCTGTTCGCTGATGCCGAGCCGGCGGGCCGTCTCCTGGTAGGTGCGGCCGTCGTAGTACGACACCGTGATCGTCTCACGCAGGCTGTGCGGCAGGGAGTCGACCGCGACCTGGATCCGGGCGGCGGTGGCCACCGTCCGGATCTCCTCCTCGACCGGCGAGTCCTCGCCGTAAGTGCCGCTGCCGGAAGAGCGGTTGACGCCCTCGCCGCCCTCGCCGCCCGGGCCGTCCCGGTAGCCGTCGCCGAAGGCCGGGACCTCGGCGGCGCGCCGGACCCGGAGCCGGTCCACCGCGCGGCGGTGGGTCAGCGAGCCGATCCAGGAGCGGAGCGAGCCCTGGGCGGGGTCGAAGGACTCGGGGTGCTCCCAGACGTGGGCGAATATCTCGCGGGTCAGTTGGGCGGCCGCGGCCTGGTCGGCCAGTATCCGCCCGGCCAGCCCGTGCACCATCGGCGCCAGCTGGTCGTAGAGTTCGCCGAGAGCGGTCTCCTCACCCCGGGCCAGCCGGAGTTGGAGCTGCTCGTCCCAGCGCGGGGCGCTGCCGGGGATGGCCATCGTCAACCACCCTCCTGCCGTGGGATCCGCCGCCTTACTCAACGGTATCTTGCGGTCTTCCGGGGACGGGTGGATTCCGGGGAGAACGGAGTCCGCAGTTTCGGATCGTCCTCCGGGGCCGGCGCCGCGGGCCTCGTTCCGGATCGTCACATCGGGGGATCTGCCGCCGATCCCGCTGTTCGAAGACCGGTGGACATATGTCGCAAGGGGCGTTCGCGAGTGGCGGGCCGGGCCGCGGGGGTGTCCGGCGGTAGGTTCGCCACTGCGTGTCCGGCCGGTCGGCCGCCGGTCGGACGAGCGCCGGTACGAGGCTCGCGTGAGTGAACGGGACAGTATGCACTGCCCTGTCCCCCGATCGCTGGAATATGCCCGAAGCGCTTGCTGCGCCCCGTCCGCCGACTCATCCTGAGGCGTATTCGTGTCGCAGCCTGTGCGCGACGGACGAGACGGCGCGGGCACGACGTACCGGGTTGACGTGCGGCGCGGCCCGGCGTGCGGTGGCCCGGCGCGCGCCAGGGCCGGCCGGCTGGACGATCCGGCCTGATCGAGACGACGGCCGAACTGCGAGTGCGGGTGGTGGAGCGGTGCAGGTTCTTCAGGTACAGCTGGCGGTGCAGGCGGACCCCGCGGAGGTCGGCCGGGCCCGCCGGTGGGTGCGCTCGCGTCTGCTCAACCACGGCGTGGACCCGGACGCCCCGATCGCCGAGACGGTCGTGCTGGTGGTCTCCGAGCTGGTGACCAACGCCGTGGTGCACACCGGTTGTCCTGCCGTGCTGCGGCTCTGCTTCCCGATGGACGGCTCCGCTGCGGACGGCGACCCGGTGCAGGCCGGCACCGCGGACGGCGCCGGCCCGGACGGTTCCGGCTGCCAGGTGCGCGAGTCGGCCGCCGTCGGCCCGCTCCGGGTCGAGGTCGCGGACGCCAGCCAGGCCGCCCCCGCCCCGCGGCACGCGGGCGCGGACACCGACGCCACCAACGGCCGCGGCCTGGAACTGGTCGAACTGCTCTGTGACCGCTGGGGTTGGTATCCGGACGGTTCGGGCAAGCGCGTCTGGTGCGAGATCGGCGCGGACGCCCGGCCGGCGGACCCGTTGGCCGCCGTGGACTGGGCCGCGCTGGCGCAGTGACCCTCCCCGCGACACCGGGCGGTCACCCGGCGATCATCGGGCTGAAAGCTGACGCAACCATTCCGAATTTCTGACAACCCATTGACGTGACGTATCCGACTGATCACGCTTGGGAGCAGCTCTCCGTTGCGAGGGGACGCCGAGGGAACACCCGAACGCCGCTGCGGTGCTGCTGTCCAGGGGGATCGTGTCAGCAGGGGGGCCGTGGTCTACCGGTCGCGCGGTGGCTCCTTGGCGAGTGCGGAGTGCGGTTGCGCGGGTTCAGGGGCCCGTGCGAGGGGGTTGGATGGCGGCCTGCCGTGCCGTGCTCGGGGTGCGTGCGGCCTGCCGCCATCCAATCCGTCCACTGCCGGGGGCGTCTTTCGGCCACCTGGTCAGCCCACCTGCTCCGGGGCCCGGAACGTTCGCCGGTACGCGCTCGGCGCGACGTCCAGCCGGCCGCGCAGCTGGAGCCGGAGCGAGGCGGCCGTCCCGAAACCGGACTCCCGGGCCACCTGGTCGATCGTCAGGTCGGTGCGCTCCAGCAACTGCCGGGCCCGTTCGGTGCGCTGCACCGTCAGCCACTGGCCGGGGCTGGCGCCGGTCTCCTCGCGGAACCGCCGGGTGAAGGTCCGCACGCTCATCCCCGCCCGGCCGGCGAGCAGGCGCAGCGGCAGCGGCTCGTCCAGGTGCTCCAGCGTCCAGGCCCGGACGGCGGCGGTGCCCGGGCCGGTCTCGGCGGCCGGGCGGGGGATCGCCACGTACTGCTTCTGGCCACCCTCGCGCCACGGCGGCACCAGGCAGGTGCGGGCCACCGCGTTGGCCACGGCGCTGCCGTGGTCGCGGCGCACGATGTGCAGGCAGAGGTCGACGCCGGCGGCCACCCCGCCCGAGGTGAGCACGTCCCCGTCGTCCGTGAACAGCACGTCCGGGTCGAGCCGGACCTTCGGGAAGAGCGCGGCGAACCGGCCGGTGTAGCTCCAGTGGGTGGTGGCCGGGCGGCCGTCGAGCAGACCGGCGGCGGCCAGGACGAACGAGGCGGTGCAGATCGAGACCAGCCGGGTGCCGGGCCGGATCCGGGCCAGCGCGGCGGTCAGTGCGGGGCTGAGCCGGGCGTCCACCTGCTTGGGCCCCTCGTCGGTGGAGGCCGGGACGACCACGGTGTCCGCCCACTCCAGCAGTTCGGGCCCGTGGTCGACGGCGACCCGGAAGTCGCTGCTGGTGGCGACCGGCCGGCCGTCCACGGTGCAGGTGGCCACTTGGTAGTACGGGACGCCGGCGGCGTCCTTGGCGGACTCGAAGATCCTTGCGGGGATGCCCAGTTCGAAGGCGATCACCCCGTCGAGGGCCAGTACCGCGACCTTGTGCGCCACCCGGTCTCCCGTTCCGTGCCCGATCAGGGGTCCCAGCGTACGCCGGGCAGCTGGCCCGATTCTTGCGAAACCTGGCAGTCAGGCCACTCGTGGGTGCCGGGGCCGTTCGGGAGACTCGGCCGGGTGAACGAACGGAACGCCCCCACGATCGACTCCCCGCCCACCCCGCCGACCCCGCCCGCCGCCGGCCGGCCCCGGCTGCACTACGCGTGGGTGGTGGCCGGCGTCTCGCTGCTGGTGCTGCTCGGCTCGGCCGGGTTCCGCTCCACGCCGAGCCTGATGATGGACGCGCTGCACAACGAGTACGGCTGGTCGATGGGGACGATCTCCAGCGCCACCTCGGTCAACCTCACCCTCTACGGACTCACCGCCCCCTTCGCCGCCGCCCTGATGGACCGGTTCGGCGTCCGGCTCGTGGTGGTCTGCGCGCTGCTCACCATCTCGGTCGGCTCCGGCCTCACCATGCTGATGCGCGAGCCCTGGCAACTGGTGCTCTGCTGGGGCGTGTTGGTCGGCCTCGGCAGCGGTTCGATGGCCGGCGCCTTCGCCACCACGATCACCGGCCGCTGGTTCCGGGCCCGGCAGGGGCTGGTCACCGGCGTGCTCACCGCGGCCGGCGCGGCCGGCAACCTGGTCTTCCTGCCGCTCGGCGCCTGGCTGGTGGAGGAGCACGGCTGGCGCTCGGCGGTGGTGGTCGTCTCGTTGGCCGCCAGCGCGGTGGCCGTCCCGGTGCTGCTGCTGATGCGCGAGCGCCCGGCCGACCTCGGCCTGCTCCCGTACGGGGCCACCGAGGAGCCGCCCGCGGCGCCCGGCGGGCGGGCTGTGGCACGCTCGCTGCGGGTGCTCCGCGAAGCGGTGCGCAGCCGGGCGTTCTGGCTGCTGGCCGGCTCCTTCGCGATCTGCGGTGCGACCACCGCCGGGCTGGTCGGCACCCACTTCATCCCGGCCGCCCACGATCACGGCCTGCCCGTCACCACGGCCGCGAGCCTGCTGGCGCTGGTCGGCGTCTTCGACGTGGTCGGCACGATCGCCAGCGGCTGGTTCACCGACCGCTTCGACTCCCGGCTGCTGCTGGTCGTCTACTACGCGCTGCGCGGGCTCTCGCTGCTCCTGCTGCCGCAGCTGTTCGCGGGCTCGCTGGAGCCGCCGATCCTGGCCTTCGTGATCTTCTACGGCCTGGACTGGGTGGCCACGGTGCCGCCGACCGTCGCGCTCTGCCGCCGCCACTTCGGCGAGGACGCGCCGATCGTCTTCGGCTGGGCGCTGGCCTGCCACCAGATCGGCGCGGCCGTGGTGGCCGGCCTGGCGGGCCTGACCCGGGACGCGCTCGGCAGCTACGACCTGACCTGGTACGCGGCCGGCGGGCTCTGCGCGGTCGCCGTCGTGCTCTGCCTGGCACTGCGGGGGAGCGGGCCGGCCCGGCCGGCCCCGGCACTGTCGTAGGCGGCGGGTAGGCTCCGCGCCCATGACACTCGTCTTCACCCTGGACCCCGACCTCGACCCCGGGCTGCGGGCCGCCGCCGTCCGGCTCTGGACGGACGTCACCAACGCCGGGGGCGCGGTCGGCTTCGTCGCGCCGGTGACGGAGGACGAGGTCTGGAAGACCGCCGACGTGCAGTTCGCGGGCGTCGGGCCGGGCGAGCCGGACCGCCTGCTGGTCGCCCACGATGCGGAGACCGGCCGCCTCGCCGGCCTGCTGTTCTTCGAGTCGATGCGGTTCGGGCCGATGGACCACTGGCGGCTGCTCAAGCGGGTCATGGTGCACCCGGACTTCCAGGGGCGCGGCTACGGCGCCGAGCTGATGGCCGAGGCCGCGCGGGTGGCCCGGGCCTGGGGACTGGAGAGCCTGCGGCTCACCCTGCGCGGCGGGCTCGGCCTGGAGGCGTTCTACGGGCGCTGCGGCTGGACGGAGGCCGGCCGGGTCCCGGCGGCGATCCGGGTCGCCCCCGGGGACGACCGCGACGACGTCACCATGTGGCTCGACCTGCGCTGATGACGCCCCCGGCGCCGGGGGCGACGTGGCCGACGGCGGGTGTGACGTGGCCGACGGCGGGTGCGGCGGCCGTCCGGACGCGGGGGACGGGCGACCCGTTCCCCGCGCGGCCCGTCGGGCATGCTTCACTGGGAGACCGGCCGAGCCCCGCACAGAGAAGGATGTGTTCCCGGTGAGCAGCAATGTGAGCAGCAAGTCGCACGCCACGCTCCGTTACACGTCCCTGCGGGTCAGCATTTTCCTCGGCTGCCTGCTGGTGGCCCTCCTCCTCGGCCACTTCGGGGTGATCCCGGTCGCGGGCGAGCTCGGGGTGATCTTCCTCTTCCTGCTGGCCGCGGTGGTCTCGGCGCCGCTCAGCTACGTCCTGCTGAACAAGCAGCGGAACGAGATGTCGGCCCAGATCTCCGGCAAGGTCAACGACCTGCGCAACCGGACGGCCGACCGGATCGCGGCGCAGAACGCCGAGGAGGACGCCGCCGACGAGGCCGCCCGCGCGGCGGCCCGGTAGCCGCGGCGGCCCGCTGGAACCGGCCCGCACCGCCGCCGTGTCCACCTCCGCCCCCACGCCCGGACCCGCGTCCGCCTCCGGTTCCGGACCCGCGTCCGCCTCCGGGTCCGGACCCGCATCCGCCTCTGGCTCCGCGTCCCGGAACGACGGGCCCGCGCACGAGAAGTCGGCCGGCCCGACGTCCAGTGCTTCCGGCGTGCCCGGCGTGCCCGGCGTGCCCGGTGCGGCCGCCGCGCCGAGTGCTCCCGGTGCGTCCGCCGCGCCTGCGGCCGCGACGGACGAGGTGGCCAGCGGCACCTGGCCGGCGCCGGTGCGCAGACCCACCGGAAGGGACGTCGCCCGTCTCGCCGGGGTCTCCCAGGCCACCGTCTCGCTGGTGTTCTCCGGCTCCGAGGCGGGCCGCCGGGTCTCCGACGCCACCCGCGAGCGCGTCCGCGAGGCCGCCCGCAGCCTCGGCTACCGCCCGCAGGCGGCCGGCCGCCAGCTCCGCCTCGGCCGCAGCGGCATGATCCTGCTGGCCGTGCCGAACATCCTCGGCCCGTTCTTCGGCCGGGTACTGGAGGGCGTCCACGCCGAGGCCGGCAGACACGGCCTGGCCGTCGTGGTCAGCTCCGGCTGGGGGAGCGCCACCCTCGCCGACGCCGCCACCACCAGCCGCTTCGACGGCCTGCTGATCTGCTCCCCGGACGACAGCCAGCTCGGCGAGCTGCCCGCCGACACCCCCGCCGTCTTCCTGGACGCCGACCCGGGCACCGACCGGGCCCGCCCGACCATCGAGCTGGACGTGGCCGGCGGCATGCGCGCCGCCGTCGAGCACCTGGCCGGACTGGGCCACCGACGCCTCGGCCGGCTGCGCTCCACGCACTCCGCGTACACCTTCCGGGTCCGCCAGGCCGCCTTCGAGGAGGCCGCCCGCGCGCTCGGCCTGGACGTGGTCGAGCTCGGTGTCAGCCTCAACGAGGGCCAGCCCGCGGCCCGCAGCGTCGCCCGCCGGCTGCTGGAGCGACCGGACCGCCCGCACGCGGTGATCTGCGACGACGACGTGGTGGCCTCCGGGGTCTACCAGGCCGCCGCCGAACTCGGACTGCGGGTGCCCGGCGACCTCTCGGTGGTCGGCATCGACAACGTTCCGGTGGCCGCGCTGCTCGCCCCGCCGCTGACCACCGTGGACCTGCCCGGCGAGGAGCTGGGCCGGGCCGGCGTCTCCGCCCTCGCCGACCTGCTCCGCGGTGAGTCGGTGGCCCCCGTCCCGCCGCTCGCCACCTCGCTGGTGCTGCGCTCCTCGACCGCGGCCTCCGACCGCTCCTGACGGCCTGCCGCCGGGCGCGTCTGCCCCGGAACGCCGCGCCCGGGACTGTCGCGCCGTCAGGCCGTCCCGGGTATGTCCGCCCACCCGAACGGGTGAAAGATCGCCGCATCGTCTCGCGCCACACCGACGTGACGATTACGGCCGAGGTCCGCGCCGATGTGCGTGCCGACGTCCTCGCCGTCGTCCACGGCGAGCCCTTCGCCGACTCGGGCGCCGCCCTGGTAGCCGACGCGCGCGCCGACCCACACGAGCTAGCTGACCCACACGAGCCACCTGACCCGCGCGAAGCACCCGACGCAGTCGCCGACCCACGGCGGCACGCTGCCCGACACCGGCGGCGGGACCACCACCCTCGTGGGCGTGCTCGGCGCGGCCGTCCTCGGCGCGGACCTGCGGCTCATCCCGGTCGCCCGAGGAGGCCGCGGCGGCCACGGCTGTTCGGGAAGCCCGTGCCGGGCGGTGCCGGGTGAGGGAGTGAACAAGTGACTGCGCCCGTCGGCCAGACCACCCGGTCCGACGGGCGCAGTCACGTCTCTGGGGCGGGCCCGGCCCGCCTCCGCCGGCTGGCTCGGTCCACCAGGACCGGCTCAGCCCACCGGTACGGGCTCAGCCCACCAGCACCGGCTCCGCCGCCGGGACCGCGGCGGCAGGCGCGGGCCGGAACCAGCGACGGGCGCCGAAGAGCAGCAGCCCGCCCAGGGCGATCCCGCCCGCCGCGCAGAGCGCCACCGAGCGCAGCGACCCCTCGGCGAGGCTGCCGGAGACGGCGTAGCCGAGCGAGTTGCCGGTCGCGAACAGCGTCACCAGCCAGGCGAAAGCCTCGGTCACGGTGCCGGCCGGCGCCAGTTCGGCGACCAGGACGAACGCGGCGGCCAGCAGCGGCGCCAGCCCGATCCCGGAGAGGAACGCCAGCCCGGCCATCGCGTACGGCCCGGGGAGCAGCACCAACGGCAGGTAGCTGACGGCCATCCCGAGCGCCATCACCCAGGTCCGGGTGGCCGTGCTGCTGCGCCACTGCACCGCGCCGTAGGCGAGCGCCCCGAGCAGGCCGCCGAGCGCTGCCAGGGCCAGCAGGGTTCCCGCGCCACCCGGCAGTGCGCCGTCGTGGGCCTCGGCGTAGGCGATGAAGAGCACGTTCTGCGCGCCGACCGCCCAGCCGGCGCCGGCCAGGCCGACCAGCAGCAGGACCAGCCCGGGGGAGCGGAGCGGTCCGAGCAGGCCGGCCGAGTGGGCGCGCGGCGGCGCCTGCCAGGCCCGGGCCGGTCCGGCGGTGGCCACGATCAGTGCCCCGGCCAGCCCCAGGCCGGCGGCCACCCAGAGCGCCGCGACCGGGCTGACCGCGCCCGCGATGCCGGCCACCGCGAGCGGTCCGGCGACGTAGAGGATCTGCTGCGAGGCGGAGTCGAAGGCGTACGCGGTGTCGAGCTGCTTCTCCTCGACGACGTCCGGCCAGAGCGAGCGGAGGCAGGGTTCGAGCGGCGGCATGGCCAGGCCGGCGATCGCGGCGCCGACCGGTGCGGCCACGGCCGAGCCGGGCGCGAGCGCGAGCAGCGCGTAGCCGCCGCCGGCGACCACGGCCGAGGCGAGCAGCACCCGCGGCTGTCCGGTGCGGTCCACGATCCGGCCCAGGACCGGCCCGCCGACGGCGGCCGAGATCGCGTAGGCGGCGGTGGCCAGCCCGATCCGGCTGTACGGCGCGTCGGCCTCGCGCAGCGCGAGCGCGATCACCAGGGCGGTCATGCCGGCGGGGAGGCGGCCGAGCAGGGTGCCGAAGAGGAGGCGGCTGACGTGCGGGGCGCGGAGCAGGGCGACATAGCCCATGGACGGTTCTCCGGTTCCGGGCAGGGAGGGGCGGGGGGCTGTCCTGCCAAGTTATACGTATAACCGGCGTCGGTCAATCGAGGTGACCCCCGGGGTGGCCGCCGGCCCCGCAGAAGATCTGATGGTGCGTCAGCCTCGTTCGTGTCCGGAATTGATCGCACCGCCGCCTGCATCTCAAACAACTACTTTGAACATCTCAAACCTTTGCTGCTAACGTACCGGCCATGACCACCTCAGGAGCACCCCGGACGAACGGCCTGGGCTCGATGCCCGGCGCCGCCCGCCGGTGCTGCCTGCCGGGTGCTGTGGACAGCCCGCGCCGTTGTCGCGCCATGAGCTGTATTCAGGCGGCACGCCCCTGACCGGGGGCCGACCCCAACCCGTCCGGCCCGCGCGCCGTGCCGCCTTCCCCGCCTCACTTCACCGTCAGTAACGCCCTCCCCCGGAGTCGCACCGTCATGTCCACAGCGCCCGAGGCGACCTCGTCGCCGTCCGTGCTCGCCAGGCTGCGAAGCTCGAAGCTTGGCAAGACCCCCTTCTGGGTCCAGATCGTCGCCGGCCTCGTGCTCGGCATCGGTCTCGGCTACCTGGCCCGCGCGGCCGACATCTCCTGGCTGGCCACCACCCTGGAGACGATCGGCAGGATCTTCGTCCAGCTGCTGAAGCTGGCCGTCCCGCCGCTGGTCTTCACCGCGATCGTGGTGTCCGTCGCCAACCTGCGGAACGTCACCAACGCGGCCCGCCTCGCCGCCCGCACCCTGCTCTGGTTCCTGGTCACCTCGCTGATCGCCGTCGCGATCGGCCTGGGCCTGGGCCTGCTGACCAACCCGGGCGAGGGCACCAACCTCAAGACCGAGGGTCTCAAGCCGCCGAAGTCCACCGGCACCTGGATCGACTTCCTCACCGGCATCTTCCCGACCAACATCGTCGACGCCTTCACCCAGGTGAACGTCCTCCAGATCGTCTTCCTGGCGGTCGTGGTCGGCGCGGCGATCATCAAGCTCGGCGCCAAGGCCGAGCCGATCCTCAAGCTCAACGAGTCCGTGCTGGAGCTGGTGCAGACCGCCCTCTGGTGGGTCATCCGGCTCTCCCCGCTCGGCACCCTCGGCCTGATCGGCAAGTCCGTCGCCAAGTACGGCTGGGACCTGCTGAAGCCGTTCGCGACGCTGACCGTCGACATCTACGTCGGCTGCGCGCTGGTGCTGTTCGTCGTCTACTCCCTGCTCCTGAAGTTCGCCGGGGGCCTCAATCCGGTCAACTTCTTCAAGGGCGCCTGGCCCGCCATCCAGCTGGCCTTCGTCTCCCGCTCCTCCGTCGGCACCCTGCCGGTCACCCGCCGCGTCACCGAGCGCCTCGGCGTCCCGAGCGAGTACGCCTCGTTCGCCGTCCCGTTCGGCGCCACGACCAAGATGGACGGTTGCGCCGCGATCTACCCGTCGCTGGCCGCGATCTTCGTCGCCCAGGTCTACGGCATCGACCTCGGCATCAAGGACTACCTGCTGATCGCCTTCGTCTCGGTCATCGGCTCGGCCGCCACGGCCGGTCTGACCGGTGCGATCGTCATGCTGACCCTGACCCTGTCGACGCTGGGCCTGCCCCTGGAGGGCGTCGGTCTGCTGCTCGCCATCGACCCGATCCTCGACATGATGAGGACCGCCACCAACGTCGCCGGACAAGCTGTCGTCCCGATCCTGGTCGCGGCCCGCGAGAAGACCCTCGACCTGGCCGCCTACAACAACCCGCACGGCGACCTCTACGAGGACGCCCAGTCGGCCGTCATCCCGGCTCAGGCCTCCGTGAAGGCGCCCGCCGCCGCCTGACGCCCGTACTCCTGGAGCCCGCCCCCACGCCGTCCGGCGCGGGGGCGGGCTTCGTCGTGGGGGAGGGCTTCGTGGCGGGGGAGGGGGCCGCTGCTTCCGCTGCGGGCGCGCGAGGGACAGGTGGCCGCTGGGCTGTTCAGTGGCTGCGGGGCTGTTCAGACGGATCCCCGGGCGTGTGCCCGGGGGCACGGTGGAGCGACGACCGAGGGGGTCACCGCCCGTGTTGAGAGTCGGAGATTCGGTATCGGGTGAGCTTTGAGGGCGTGAACTCGGCCGTCCGGGACGTTGCCGTTGTGGAAGGCAGGACGGAATGTCGCAGCAGCCCTCCGGGAATCCCCTTCGATTCGAATTCATCCGGCGATTCGATGGCTGATGGGGCTGGTAGGGCTGGTGGGCGTTGTGCTCCTGCTTTCGGCGGTCAGCGGGCAGATGCCGAGCTCGCCAAGAAGCAGAACGCGGAGAAGGCCAGCCAGGTCTCACCGGAGATCATCGACAGGTTCGCCCAGGCCGACGCGAGGCGCAGGAGCGCGATCTGGTGAACGAATTCACCCAGATGATGAACGACAAGCTTGAGGTGCCTCCCAAGGACGACATCGTCCGCGAGCTGGTCGGCATTGCCTGGCTGCGGCTGTCGGCGCCGGACGGCGGGCGCCGACAGCGGGGTCGGGCGGCGGGGACGAGCGGTCCGGCAGCTGGGCTTCGGGCTACGGGCGGTTCAGTAGCTTGGTCGACGTGCGCAGTGCCAGGCTGCGGACCTCCTGGGTCCGGCCCTGCGACAGGCAGTGTTCCGCCGGCTCGACCAGCAGATCGCGCGAGTTGGGAGACGAGTGGCCACCTGCCCGCTTCGGAGTCCGTTCTCATCTCCACGGTCAGCGGGAGCGACCTTATTGTTTGCGCGGGCTGCTCGAAGTAGATGCGTCCCGGTTTCCTCGCCGAGTCCGGCGTCCCTCACGACCGCGCTGATGCACTCCTGGCCGACCGGCTGAGGAATTCCCGGCCCCTGGGACTGTCGACGAACCCGTCGAGCCGGCCGGCGTCGGTGGCCTTGGTGAGGACCGGCAGGGCGAAGGCCGGGGTGTCGAACAGCCAGGGCCTGAGCCTGTCGACAAGGGCGAGCGTGTTGTGGTCAGTGAACTCACGGCGCTCAGGGTCCGAAGCGGGCCTTCGATGTCGGAATTCCCGAGGATTTCTTGATGTCCCCCTTGGCGTGCGCCTTCGTGTCGACGGTCGGCTTTACGCCGCCCCGTCGGTCGGCCGGCCACGCGCCAGGCCTGGAAGCGCCGGCTCCGGGCGGTCGCAGGGAGGCGGGGCGTAGGCGGCGGCCCCGGCCGGGAGGTCGCCGGATGGGATCCGGGGCGTCAGATCCGGGGTACGTGGGATTCGGGAGGGCCTACGGCTGCCGGATCGCGACGAGGGGCCGTGGACGGTGGCGGTGGCAGTGGTGGGCCGGCGTCCTCGGCGGGACAAGAGGCAGGGGGCCCGACGGATGGTCGGGCCCCCTTGGGTATTGCTCTTGTGCTCATGGTGACGGCCAGAGTGCCGTCGGCGGACCCGAGGGGTCCCGAGCGATCAGGTCATCAGAGGATGATCAGATAGCGGTGACGTTCTCCGCCTGCGGGCCCTTCGGACCCTGGGTGACGTCGAAGCTGACCGCCTGGTTCTCCTCCAGCGAGCGGAAACCGTTCGCGTTGATGGCGGAGTAGTGGACGAAGACGTCGGGGCCGCCGCCCTCCTGGGCGATGAAGCCGAAGCCCTTCTCAGCGTTGAACCACTTGACGGTTCCCTGAGCCATGCCGTTCTCCTTGCGAGGGACGTATTGGGGGCCACACCGTGTGGCACCCGGTCCGCTGCGCTGATCGCCCTGCCTCCGGACGGGTCCGGAGTTTTTCGATATTGCTGAAAAACTACAAAAAGCCTGCGGTTACATGCTCCGCAGGCTTCAAGTACTGCAAGGGGAATCAAACTGCAACTGACAGCAACGCTAGCATGCGTGCGCTGTCACGACCAGAGGTGACTTGAGGGGTGGATCGGGCGTGTCGTAAGGCCGGTGCGAGGCTTCCCGAACGGCAGGCGTACGGTGCGTGGAGGCGCACGAACAGCAAGGGAGCGGCGCAGTGGCGGTAGCGGATGCGGAGACGCAGGAGCACCGGGAGCACCGGGAGAACACCCCGGTCAGGCCGCGGGTCGGGCATATTCAGTTCCTGAACTGCGTCCCCCTCTACTGGGGCCTGGCCAGGACCGGCAATCTGCTCGATCTGGACCTCACCAAGGACACCCCGGAGAAGCTGAGCGACCAGCTGGTCGGCGGCTCGCTGGACATCGGTCCGATCACCTGCGTGGAGTACCTGCGGCACGCGGACGAACTGCTCGTCCTTCCCGACATCGCGGTCGGCAGCGACGGCCCGGTGATGTCCTGCGTGATCGTCAGCAAGCTGCCGCTGGCCGAGCTGGACGGCCGCAAGGTCGCCCTCGGCTCCACCAGCCGGACCTCGGTGCGGCTGGCGCGGCTGCTCCTGGAGGAGCGCGAGGGGGTGCGGCCGGAGTACTTCAGCTGCCCGCCCGACCTGGACGCCATGCTCGCCGAGGCCGACGCCGCCGTCCTGATCGGCGACCCGGCGCTGCGTGCCTACCTGGGCCAGGCGGCCGCGAAGGGGCTCGCGGTGCACGACCTCGGCGAGATGTGGAAGGAGTGGACCGGCCTGCCCTTCGTCTTCGCCGTCTGGGCCGCCCGCCGCGACTTCGCCGAGCGCCGCCCCGAACTGACGGCGGCGGTGCACCGGGCCTTCCTGGAGTCCCGCGACCTCTCCCTGGTCGAGGCCGGCGAGGTGGCCGAGCACGCGGCCCGCTGGGAGGCGTTCGACGCCGGGGTGCTGGAGCGGTACTTCAGCGAGGCGCTGGACTTCTCGCTCGGCGAGCGGCAGCTGGCCGGCGTGGCCGAGTTCGCCCGCCGGGTCGCCCACGACAGCGGCTTCGCCCCGGACGTCGAGGTCCGGCTGCTGGAGCCCGAGCCCGCGGCGGTCGTGGCCTGACCCGGGCCGTGTTGGTCGAGGCCTGCCCCCGGTCCAAGTTGGCTGAGGCCTGACCCCGGGCCGTCTTGGTCGAGGTCTGGCCCCGGCCGCAGCGGTCGTGGCCCGATTCCGGCCCCGATCCCGATCCCGGCCCCGGCCCCGGCCCCGATCCCGATCCTGACCCCGGCCGCCCCGACCCCGGCCGTGGCGGCCAGGGTCAGGCCCCCGCCGGACGTGCCACGGGTTGTGGCACGTCGGAGTCTTGCCGCCCGGTAGCGTCTGCACGCGGCATCGGCGGCCGGTGGCGATGCCGGTCGGCCGGTCGGGCCGGCGGGCGAGGGGAGCGTGCGGGATGCAGGCACTGGGGGCGGACGACCCGCGCCAGGTGGGCGGGTACCGGTTGCTGAGGCGGCTCGGCGCGGGCGGGATGGGCCGGGTCTACCTCGGCCGGACGGCCGGCGGGCGCACGGTGGCGGTCAAGGTGGTCCGCGGCGAGCTGGCCGAGGACGCCGAGTTCCGGGCCCGGTTCCGGCAGGAGGTCGCTGCGGCCCGCCGGGTCGGCGGCGCCTGGACCGCGCCCGTGCTGGACGCGGACACCGAGGGCGAACACCCGTGGGTGGCCACCGGGTACGTGGCCGGGCCGGCGCTCGGCGGCGCCGTCCGGGAGTTCGGGCCGCTGTCGGAAGCCGCCACGCGGGCGCTCGGGGTCGGGCTGGCCGAGGCGCTGGAGCACGTGCACGGGCTGGGCCTGGTGCACCGGGACGTCAAACCGTCGAACGTGCTGCTCACCCTGGACGGGCCCCGGCTGATCGACTTCGGCATCGCCCGGGCGTTGGACGCGACCAGTGGGTTCACCCGGTCCGGTTACGTGGTGGGCTCGCCCGGCTTCATGTCGCCGGAACAGGCGAACGGGCTGCCCGCAGGGGCGCCCAGCGACGTGTTCTCGCTCGGCGCGGTCCTCGCCTTCGCGGCCACCGGGGTCCACCCCTTCGGCGAGGGCGTGAGCGTGGCGGTGCTGCTCTACCGGGTCCTCCACGAGGAACCGGACCTCTCGGGGCTGGCCGAACCCCTCCGCTCCGTCGTGCTCGCCTGTCTGGCCAAGGATCCGGCGGCCCGTCCCACCCCGCGGCAGCTGCGGGACCGGCTGGACGCCGACGGCGGGGCCACCGTCCGGCTGGGGCGGGGCGGCTGGCTGCCGCCCGCCCTGGCGGCGGCGGTCGGACGCAGCGCGGTCGGGCTGCTGGACCTGGAGGGGGATCCGGAGGACGGACCCGTCGCGCCGCTCGGCGCTCCGGTCAGTGCTCCGGCCTCGCCGGCCTCCCCGGACGCTCCCGTCGCGCCGCTCGGTGCTCCGTCCGGTGCTCAGGTCGGCGTTCCGGCGGAGGTGCCGCCGCTGTGGACTCCCACGGTCGGTAGCGGGGTGCCGGTCGGCGGCGCGGCACCGGTCGGGGCCGGAGCGCCGGTCGGTACCGGGGGACCGGTCTGGCCGGGGCCCTGGACGGGGCCGTTGCCGCTGCCCGAACAACGGGCGCAGTGGGTGAAGGAGCGGCAGGCGCCGCGCTGGGCGGTCGCGGTCGTGGGGGTGACGGCGGCCGTACTGGTGCTCGTGGCCTTCAAGTTCGGGCTCTTCGACTCGTCGGGGAGTCAGGACCTGGCGACCACGCCCACCACCACGGCCGCCTCCACACCGGCCGGCACGACCGGCGTCACCCAGCCACCGCCCGCGACCACCCCGCCCGTGACGACCCCGCCCGTGACGACCCCGTCAGCGGCCGCCGCGTCCAGCGCCGCCAAGCCCGGGGGCCCCAGCGTCGTACCGGCCGTCTTCCTCGGCACGTGGAGCGGGGAGATGACCAGCGAGAAGGGGCTGCCCGCCGGCACCACCACGCTGGTGATCGGTCCGGCCGCGATCGGACAGGAGAACACCACCAGCCGCAACGCCGTCACCGGACTGCTCTCCGTCTCCTGCGAGGGGGCCTGGACGCTCAACTCGGCGTCGCCGGAGAAGCTGGTGTTCACCTCCCGGCTGGTCCGCTCCTCGATCCCGGGGGCGTGCACTGGCGGGTCCAACGCGGAGACGCTCACCCTCCAGAGCGACGGGACCATCCGCTTCACCTCTGCCGACCCGCCGGCCGGGAACCCGGCCGGGACGATGCGGAGGGCAGGCTGAGGGGAAGGCGGGCTGAGGGGAAGGCGGGAGCGTGGACGGCGGGTGGAGCGGCACGCGGGCTGAGGAGAGCGGGGCGGTGTGCCGGGGCGGCGGTGTGCAGGTGTGCCTGCGCGCCCGGGTGACGGGTCGGCGCGAGCCGGGGCAGCGGGCTGACGCAGCGGCCGGAATGCCCTGGCGTAGGCTGGTTCGGCCGTACCCGGAAGCCTCCGGAAGCACTGGAACACGCAGCAGTACCCGAGAGAGAGAAGGCCGCCAGGTGTCCGAGCTCGCAGCGACCACCCTCGATGCGCCCAGCACCGACCTGCAGGCCGTGCTCGACCGGGCCGCGGCCGGCGGCCGGATCACTCCGGAGGAGGCGCTGGAGCTGTACCGCTCGGCGCCGCTGCACGCGCTCGGCTCCGCCGCCGACACGGTGCGCCGCCGCCGTTACGCCGGCACCGAGCACATCGCGACGTACATCATCGAGCGCAACATCAACTACACGAACGTCTGCGTGACGGCGTGCAAGTTCTGCGCCTTCTACGTGCCGCCGAAGAGCGACAAGGGCTGGTCCCGCGACCTCGACGAGATCCTGCGCCGTTGCGCGGAGACGGTCGAGCTGGGCGGCACCCAGGTCATGTTCCAGGGCGGCCACCACCCGGACTACGGCGTGGAGTACTACGAGCGCGCCTTCGCGGCCATCAAGGCGGACTTCCCGCAGCTGGTGATCCACTCGCTCGGCGCGTCCGAGGTCGAGCACATGTCCCGGATCTCGGGCGTCTCCATCGAGGAGGCCATCACCCGGATCCACAAGGCGGGCCTGGACTCCTTCGCGGGTGCCGGCGCCGAGCTGCTCCCGGAGCGGCCGCGCAAGGCGATCGCGCCGCTCAAGGAGTCCGGCGAGCGCTGGCTGGAGATCATGGAGGTCTCCCACGGCCTGGGCGTGGAGTCCACCTCCACCATGCTGATGGGCACCGGCGAGACCAACGCCGAGCGGATCGAGCACCTGCGGATGATCCGGGACGTGCAGGACCGCACCGGCGGCTTCCGGGCCTTCATCCCGTACACCTACCAGCCGCAGAACAACCACCTGAAGGGCTCGACCCAGGCGACGGTCTTCGAGTACCTGCGGATGATCGCGATCGCGCGGCTCTTCCTCGACAACGTCGCCCACATCCAGGGCTCCTGGCTGACCACCGGCAAGGAGGCCGGCCAGCTGTCGCTGCACTACGGCGCCGACGACCTGGGCTCGGTCATGCTGGAGGAGAACGTGGTCTCGGCGGCCGGCGCCAAGCACCGCTCCAACCTCACCGAGCTGATCCACCTGATCCGCTCCGCCGACCGCGTCCCGGCCCAGCGTTCCACCACGTACGAGCACCTGCGGGTGCTGGACGACCCGGCCAACGACCCGGTCGACCCGCGGGTCGCATCGCACATCGCCTCCACCGCGATCGAGGGCGGCACCGCGCACCCCGAGCTGAAGATCCTCAACAACGGCTGAGGGCTTCCCTCGTCCGTGTTGATCCCGCCGTCATGGTGACCGTGCTGCCGTGTTGACCCTGCACCGGGCGGCCCTCGTGCTGCCCGACCCGGCCGACCCCACCGCCCCGCCGCTCGCCGACGGGGCGGTGCTGGTGCGTGACGGGCGGATCGCCGCCCTCGGCCCGTACCGGGCGCTGGCCGCCGCCCACCCGGGGGCCCGGCTGCGGGACTGGGGCGACGCCCTGCTCACGGCCGGCCTGCGCAACCCGTACGGACACTGGCTGCTGGAGTGCGCGTACCACCCGGACCCGCGCGAGGGGGTCGGGGACGAGCCGGTGCCCGGGGGCCTGACCGGTACGACGGACGAGGCGCGTTGTGGCGCGAGCGCCCGGCGTGGGCTGCAGCGGATGCTCGGGTTCGGGGTGACCGCGGTGGCCGGACCGTTCGAGCGCGCCTCGGTGCGGACGGCGGTGGCCCGCTCGGGGCTGGCGGCGCTGCCCGGCTCGGCCGGGGACGAGGGCCCGCTGGACCCGCTCGCCGTGCTGCCGCTCGGTGCGGCGGCGCACGGCAAGCTGACGGGTGACGGGCCGGCGGACTTCGCGGTGTTCGCGCTGACTGCGGGGCAGGGCGCGGCGGCGGCCGGTGGGGCGGCGGCCGGTGGGGAGGCGGTGCGCCCCGGTGGGTGCCTGGCCACCGTGCTGGCCGGGCGGCTGGTGTACCGGCGGCGCTGATCGCCGGTGGTGGGGCGGGAGTCGGTGGCTGGTGGGCGGTGGCTGCGGGTCGGGGGTCGGGGGTCGGGCGGGGGCGTGTCGGTCCAGGGTCGAGTGCCGGTCGGGCGTCGAGTGCCGGTCGGGCGTCGGGTGTCGGTCCAGGGGCGAGTGCCGGTCGAGAGTTGCCCGGCGATCTTCGGCTACCCGCGGGTAGCCGGACTCCCGTGCAGTGCAGGGGACTTCCTTCGTGTGCCGTCGAACTCCGCTTCCGGCCATATCGTCTGATTCACCCTTCGCCGTGACCTGAGGGCCCGCCAGCGGATACGATCCCGGACAGCTCACTCCGTACCCTCACCACACACCGCCCGCCCCCGCGGGTGGCGGGGCCCCGTCCCAGGTCCCGAAGGCAAGCCAGGACAGGAACCATGCGATCCGCGACCGTCCCCCCGCCGCGCTCCCCGCGGTTGGGCCGTGGCTGGTACCTCACCGCCGTGCTCAGCGCCGTGCTGGCCGTCGGCATGTGCCTGCTCGGTTGGCGTCAGGCCGAGCAGGCCGACCGGATCGGCGCCAACCCGGTGAGAGTTGACGGCGTCGTCACCCAGCTGCCCACCGGCGGCGGCTCGTACTCCACCGTCAGCTACCGGGCCGCCGGCCAGTCGCACACCGCGGCCGCGCTGCCGTTGGCCGACGGCACCAAGGTCGGCGACGCGGTCTGCCTGGAGCACGCCGCCGACGACCCGGGTGCGGTCCGGATCTGCGGCGACACCTACCCGCAGCCGGTCGGCGTCGGCCTGGCCCGGATCAGCGTGCCGGTGGCCGGGCTGCTCTTCCTGGTCTGCGTGCTGCGGATCCGCCGGCACCGCCGGGCGGTCGCCATCCGGAGCGGTCAGGGACGCTTCGCCACCACCGTGGCGCTCGCCGCGGGCGCGCTGCCGGACGGGATGCCCGCGATAACGCAGGGCAAGCGCTCGCGCCGCAAGCGCCGTGCGAGCGGGCGGCGCGGCCTGCACTGAGGCCTGCGCCGACGCCGTACTGCGGCCTGTACTGAGGCCTGTACCAACGCCTGCAGCAACGCCTGTGCTGAGGCTGGCGCCGGGGGCGGGGACCGCTCCGGGGCTGAGGTCAGAGGCCGGTACCGGGCCGGTGCCGGGGCCGGGCGCCGGGGTCTTGTGCGGCGGGCGGCGTGCCCCCTTGCCCGGGCCGTCGGCGCCAGGGTGAACAATGGGGGCGTGACCCGAGCCTCTCTGGACAAGCAGCCGCACGAAGTCGCCGCCATGTTCGACGACGTCGCGGCCAAGTACGACCGCACCAACGACGTGATCTCCCTCGGTCAGGCGCGCGCCTGGCGCCGGGCGGTGGCCGAGGCGGTGGCCGCAGGACCGGGGGACCTCGTGCTCGACCTCGGTGCCGGCACCGGCACCTCCTCGTTGCCCTTCGTCGAGGCCGGGGCCAAGGTCGTCCCGTGCGACTTCTCGGTGGGCATGCTCTCGGAGGGCAAGCGCCGCCACCCCGAGCTTCCGCTGACCGCGGGGGACGCCACCAGCCTGCCGTTCGCGGACGACACCTTCGACGCGGTGACGATCTCCTTCGCGCTGCGCAACGTCCACGACACCGACGCCGCGCTGAGCGAGATGTTCCGGGTCACCAAGCCCGGCGGCAAGCTGGTGATCTGCGAGTTCTCGACGCCGACCTGGACGCCGTTCCGCACGGTCTACACCGAGTACCTGATGCGCGCGCTGCCGCCGGTCGCCACCGCGGTCAGCAGCAACCCGGACGCGTACGTCTACCTCGCCGAGTCCATCCGCGCCTGGCCCGACCAGCCCGAGCTGGCCGCGAAGCTCCAGGCGGCCGGCTGGTCCAAGGTCGCCTGGCGCAACCTGACCGGCGGGATCGTCGCGCTGCACCGCGCTTACAAGGTCTCCGCGTAGGACTTCCCTACGCCTCCCGGCGGGCCCCGCGACTCGTGGCGGGCCCGCCGGTCGCGTCTTGCCGGCAGCGTCCTGGTGGGTGGATCGCGCTGGCCGGGGCTCGTCGGGTGGGGTCCGGTGAGACCGTGTGCGGTCGACCGTCGGCCCGGTGGGCGTGGCCGGGGGAACTGGTCGGCCGCGGGGCCGGACCACGCCCTGAAGGGCCTCGATCGAGCGGTTGAGCCGGGTCGGCGCCCTGGCCGGCTCGGCCACCTCGGCCACCTCGGCTTCCGTTCAGCCCTTCAGCACCCGGTCGGGCCCGTCCTGGTGACGGTTGCGGTCCGTCGTGAGGGCCTCGTCCCCGGTGGGGGTGATGGCGAACGTGCGGGCCACCCCGCCGTCCGGGTCCGGGATCCGCAGGACCACGCCGGCGCGCAGCATCGCTGCCGCCTGCCCGTTCACGGTGGAGGCGTCCAGTTGGAACGCCTTCGCGAGCTGCTGATCCGGTGCTGGACGGGTGGCGGTTCGGGAGTCGCTTTGGGAGGCGGCTCGGGAGTCAGTTCGGGAGCCGCTCCGGGAGCCGCTCCGGGAGCCGGTTCGGGAGCCGGTTCGGGAGTCGGTTCGGCGTCCGGCTGTTCGTCCGCGGCTGGTGCCGCCGTCGGATCCGGTCCCGAGGACGGCAACTAGACTGCCGGGGACAGCCGCCGTCCCCCAGCCGCAGCTCCAGGAGAGTGCCCACCGTGTCCGAGACCGCAGCCGACCTGACGAAGCCGGACAGCCCCGTGGAGAGCACCGCGGACGTCATCGTGGTCGGCGCAGGCCCGGCCGGCTCCACCACCGCGTACTACCTGGCCCAGGCCGGCCTCGACGTCCTGCTGCTGGAGAAGACCTCGTTCCCGCGTGAGAAGGTCTGCGGCGACGGCCTGACCCCGCGCGCCACCAAGCAGCTGGTCGACATGGGCATCGACGTGTCGGTGGAGAACGGCTGGCTGCACAACAAGGGCCTGCGGATCATCGGCGGCGGTGTCCGGCTCGAACTCGACTGGCCGGAGCTGTCGGCCTTCCCCGACTACGGCCTGGTGCGCAAGCGCGCCGACTTCGACGAGCTGCTCGCCCGTCAGGCCGAGAAGGCGGGCGCGCGGCTGTACGAGCGGTGCAACGTCAGCGGCCCGGTGCTGGACGACCGGACCGGCCGGATTGTTGGCGTCACCGCCCGGCTCGGGGAGGAGAAGCGCGAGGTGACGTTCCGGGCCCCGCTGGTCGTCGCCGCCGACGGCAACTCCACCCGGCTCTCGCTCGCCATGGGCCTGCACCGCCGCGAGGACCGCCCGATGGGCGTCGCCTACCGGACGTACTTCACCTCCCCGCGCCACGACGACGACTACCTCGAGTCCTGGCTGGAGCTGTGGGACACCCGCGGCGGCGAGCGCAAGCTGCTTCCCGGCTACGGCTGGGTCTTCGGCATGGGCGACGGGACCTCCAACGTCGGCCTCGGCATCCTCAACTCCTCGCCCGCCTTCGGCGAGCTGGACTGGCGCGAGGTGCTCAAGGCCTGGTGCGCGAGCATGCCGGAGGAATGGGGCTACACCCCGGAGAACATGACCGACCCGATCCGCGGCGCCGCCCTGCCGATGGCCTTCAACCGGCAGCCGCACTACACGCGCGGCCTGCTGCTCGTCGGCGACGCCGGCGGCATGGTCAACCCGTTCAACGGCGAGGGCATCGCCTACGCGATGGAATCCGGGCAGATCGCCGCCGGCGTCATCGTCCAGGCCAACGCCCGGGTCACCGACGCCGGTCGTGAGCGCGCCCTCCAGGCCTACCCGCGCATCCTCAAGGACGTCTACGGCGGCTACTACACGATGGGCCGCGCCTTCGTGAAGCTCATTGGCAACCCCAAGGTCATGCAGCTCGCCACCCAGCGCGGCCTGACGCACCCGATGCTGATGAAGTTCGTCCTCAAGATGCTCGCCAACCTGACCGACCCGCAGGGTGGCGACGCCATGGACCGCATCATCAACGGCCTCGCCCGGGTCGCCCCGAACGCGTGACGGGTGTCGCGTGACGCGTGACGGGAGTCGCGTGACCGGTGCCGGTGCCGGTGCCGGTGGTTGTGGCGGGTGGCGGTCGTCGGCTGACGGGTGCCGTTGCCGTCCCCCGGCCCCGGCTGGGCCGGGGGCGGGCCAGGGCGGGGGCGGTTCAGCCGGTCGCGCGCACGTAGATGTCGGCGCCTTGCGGTGAGCCGGCTGCCGCGGTGACGACGAAGATCTGCCGCTTGTCCGTCCCCGTCTGCCGCACCAGAGGAGCCTCGGCCGGCTCCTCCCCGGGAAACGCCGCCCGCAGATCGTCCGGGAGCGGCGCCGGGGCGGCGGGCTGCGGCAGGTCGTAGACCCGGAGGAAGTCGTCCACGTTGGAGTCCGGGCCGGCCTGCACCTGGTAGTGGAGGTAGCCCGCCCGCGTTCCGTCGGGCAGTCGGCTGAACACGGCCTCCGCCGGGACGTAGTACCGCCCCTTGCCCGGGTTCTGCCGGTAGTGCAGGGTTGCCAGCTTCTCTGCTCGGTCGGCGTCGGTCTCGGGTGGGTGGACGGTCGCCACCATCACCTGTGCGATCCAGCCGACGGCGACGACGGTGAACGCCAGGCAGATCCCGATCCCCCACACCAGCGCCCGCCGGATCCCGGGCCGCCGCTGCGCCCCGGGCACCACTTCGCCGATCCACCCGCCGGTCTTGGCCGCCATCCGATGCCCCCAGGATTCGTCCGCCACCGACGACCGTAGGGGGCCTGGCGGGGCCGGGTCATCCGTAGAAGTACTCAGATTGCGGGCCGCGCGGTGGCGTTGGGTTGCGCGGTGCCCGCAGCCACGATCGCCGGGGTGCGCGGGATGTCCGTGACGTTGGCCGGGTGCGAGGCGTGTGTGCAGCAGTCGCCGTGATCGCGGTGACCGCCGTGACCGCCGTGTGCGCGGCTACTCCGGGCGGCGGCTGGCGGTGGAGCGCTGCTCGACGTACGCGAGGCGGTCGGCGAAGACCTGGGCGGCGTCCGGAGTGAGGGTGCGGAGGGCGACGAGGGCGGAGAAGACGACGTCGCAGAGTTCGTGCTGGACGTCCTCCCAGGTGTGGGTGACCCCCTTGCGGGGGTTCTGTCCGGTGGCGCCTACCACCGCGGCGCCGACCTCGCCGATCTCCTCGGACAGCTTGAGGATGCGGAGCAGCCGTTCCTCCTGAGGGGAGAGCCGGCTCTCGTCGTCCAGCCAGGCGACCAGATGGTCGACGCTCTCCCAGATCCTGCTGTCCATGTGCGCGGCTCCCGTACGGCTTCGGTGACGCTGACCACCGTACGGGAGCCTGGCGGTCGCCGGGCGGGCCGGTTCAGCGGGAGCTGATCTTCACGTTGCGGATGTTCACCGGGAGCGTGGGGAACCCGTCGCCCGGATTGTTCTGGTCGTCCTCGCCGCCCGCCGCGATCTTCTGCAGGACGTCGAGGCCCGCGGTGATCCGCCCGAACGGGGTGTAGGCGGGGGAGAGCTTGGTGTCCTTCCAGACGAAGAAGAACTGGCTGCCGTTGGTGTTCGGACCGGCGTTGGCCATGGCCACGGTTCCGGCGGGGTAGGTGGCGCCGGTCAGGTTCTCGTCCGGGAAGGAGTAGCCGGGGCCGCCGCTGCCGGTCCCGGTCGGGTCGCCGCACTGGAGGACGAAGATCCGCTGCGTGGTGAGGCGGTGGCAGTGGCTGCGGTCGAAGTAGTCGTGCTCGGCGAGGAAGCGGAACGAGAAGGTGGTGCAGGGGGCTTCCGCGGTCAGGGCCTGGAAAGTGATCGCTCCCTGGCTGGTCTTCAGCGTCGCGCTGTAGGGCTTGGCGGCCTTCTTCGCGTCGAAGACCGGGATGCCCTTGAAGTTGTCGGCCGGCACGGCCGGGGTGTACGTGCACGTGGCGGGTGCGGTCGGCGTCTGGGCCGCGCCCGGCGGGGTCTCCGCGGCGGCGGTGCCGGTGGTCGCGACGAGCGGGAGGACGGTGGCGACGGCGAACAACGCCCAGTGCTTGCGCTTCACTTGACGGGCCTTCCGGGGGGTGGTGGACGGCGATGTTGTCATGGCTACATCATCCACGGCGCAAGGTGGTTCCGGTAGACGTCGGGGGCGGGCGGCGCAGAGAGGGAGGTGTGAGCGGGCCGGGGTGGACGGTGCGGCGAGGGGTGCGTGAGCAGGTCGGGGAGGGTGGCCTCAGCGGTTGGGGTGGATGAGCCGGGGTGGATGGACCGGGGGAGTGGGCTGGGGCGGATGGACCGGGGGGCGGGCCGGGGTGGGTGGTGCGGGGTGGGTGGTGTGGATCAGTCGGCCTCCGTGGCGAACAGGCCTGCGCGGGCGGCGAGGGTGGCGGCGTCGGCTGCTCGCTCGGCGGTGTGGGCGTCCAGTGGCTCGCCGGTGACGAACAGGCGGTAGTAGATCGGCGCGGTGGCGGCCCGGATCACCTCGGCGCCGTCGGTGCCGGCGGGCAGCTCGCCGCGTTCGACGGCGCGTTCGGCCACCGCGGCGGCTTGCCGGTGGCGTGCTGCGAAGAAAGCGCGGAGGGCGGTTGCGCCGACGTCGGAGCGCTGGGCGGCGGTGATCAGTGCGGTCGGGGTCGGGCCGAGTTCGGGGTCGGTGAAGACGGCGTAGACCTCGTGGGCGATGCGGCGGAGGTCGCCGGCGAGGTCGCCGGTGTCGGGGAGCGGCCAGGGCCGGTCGGCGGAGGCGGTCAGTGCGTCCGCGACCAGGCCGTCCACCCCGTTCCAACGGCGGTACAGGGTGGCCTTGTGGACGCCGGAGCGGGCTGCGACCGCGTCGACGGTCAGGCCGTCGTAACCCTTCTCGGTGACCTCGGCCAGCGTGGCGGCGACGACGTTCTCGCGCACCCGGGTGCTGCGCCCGCCGGGGCGAGGGGTGGGGGTTCGGGCTTCCTCGCTCAAAGTCGACTCCAGTCGCATTAAGACTTGCTGTGGCGGTGCCGCCATGTCATTCTCATCTTAATGCGACTCTGGTCGCATTTCGCGATGTTCGTTGAGCTGCCCAAGGAGTTCCATGGCTGCCACCATCCCTGACCACACCGTGCTTCACCCGCTCGCCGGCCACGACCGCGTCGTGCTGCTGCGCCCACTGGTCAGTGACCCGCGTATCCAGGTCGGCGAATACACCTACTTCGACGACCCGGACGGTGCCACCCGGTTCGAGGAGCGCAACGTCCTCTATGCGTACGGGCCCGAGCGGCTGGTGATCGGCAAGTACTGCGCGATCGCCACCGGCACCCGATTCCTGATGGCCGGCGCCGCTCACCCCACCGTAGGAGTCTCCACCTTTCCGTTCACCATGTTCGGCGGGACCTGGACCGAGCGGACGCTGGACATCGTCACGGGCCTCCCGAGCCGGGGTGACACCGTGGTCGGCAACGACGTCTGGTTCGGCTACGGCGCCACCGTCCTGCCCGGTGTCCGGATCGGCGACGGCGCGATCATCGCCGCCGGTTCCGTGGTCACCTCCGATGTCGAGCCGTACACCGTCGTCGGCGGAAACCCCGCCCGCCCGATCCGTCGGCGCTTCGACGATGCGGACGTCGACCGCCTGCTGCGCGCCGCCTGGTGGGACTGGCCGGTCGAACTCGTCACCGAACACGTCCGCGCCATCATGTCCGGCACGCCCGCCGACATCGAGGCCGTCGCCGCGGCCCACGGTCTGCTGGCCGGCTGAGGCCGGACGTTGGGAGGCCGGGCGATGGGAGGCCGGACGTTGGGAGGTCGGGCGATGGGAACGGGATACGCGCAGCGCGGGAGCGCAAGGGTGCGGCGACGGGCGGTGCCCGAAAGCCGTTGATCGCCGGCGGTCGGGTGCGCGAAGATGGCGGGCCTTTGCCGGGGGGCTTGCCCTGGCCCGAGATCCGTCCGATGTCGTACGGGAATCTCCTCGTCGGTTCCGTTCGCTCCGGAGGGTTCCTGTCCATGCGTGGTTCGTCGTCCTTCCTTCGTGATGTGCCCGTACTGCTGGTGGCAGTGGTGTGGGGATCGAGCTTTCTGGCCGTCCAGCAGGTGGCCGAACCGGGGACGGTGGTGGCGATGCTGGTGCTGAGGTTCGGCCTGGTGCTGCCGGTGCTGGGACTGGCGGCATGGCGGGGGCTGCGGGGGATGGGCCGGGCCGAGTGGCTGGGCGGTGCGGTGCTGGGGCTGGTGCTCGGCGGCGTCTTTCTGCTGGAGACCTACGGCGCGGTGCACACCTCGGCCACCAACGCCGGTCTGATCATCAGTCTCACCATGGTGTTCACTCCTCTCGCGGAGAGCGCGCTTGCCCGGACGCCGCTGCCGCGGGCCTTCCTTGCCGCGGCCGGGCTGGCGGTGGCCGGCGTCGCCCTGCTCACCGGGGGCGGTGGGCTGAAGACGCCCTCGCTGGGCGATCTGCTGGTGCTCGGTGCCGCGGTGGTGCGGACCGTGCACGTACTGGCGATGGCTCGCCTCCGGTCCATCCGGGTCACCGACTCGTTGGCCCTCACCTGGGTCCAACTCGCGACCGCGACAGTGGTTTTCGCCGTCGTCGCGCCGTTCGCCGGACCGCTGCCGTGGACGGTCGCCGCCTCGTACGGCCCCGCCCAGTGGGCTTGGCTGCTGCATCTCGCCCTGCTCTGCACGCTGTTCGCCTTCTTCGTGCAGATGTGGGCCGTCCGCACCACCTCGCCGTCCAGGGTCAGCCTGCTGCTCGGCACCGAACCGCTCTGGGCCGCCGTCTTCGGCATCACACTCGCCGGCAACCACCTCGGCCCGCTCGCGCTCCTGGGCGGCGCTCTCGTCCTGGTTGCCACCGAATGGGGCCGCCGGACCGCCGTCGCTCCGGCCCGGGATGCGGCCCGGGGTGCGGCCGGGGGTGCGGCCGGGGGTGCGGCCGGGGGTGCGGCCGGGGACGAAGCGCGGGATGCAGCACGAGCGGCGGTGGCCGAGGAGGGGACGGAGCCGACTGCGGCTTCGGCTGCGGTGTAGCGCGGCGCCTTCGTCATCGGCGGCCCAGCGTGCGGCGGGCGTAGGCGAAGGTGACGAGCGCGAGCAAGGGACCCCAGGCGACCAGCGGCAGGTAGCAGAGGGTCATGACGAGCCCGGCAAAGCCGTGCGGGGCTTCGGGGTCGCTCATGTTGCTGCTCCAGCCGCCGAACAGGGCCGCCATCCCGAGCCGGGTCAGGACCACGGAGCCGAGTACGGCCGGGACGATCGCGGCGAGCGGGCGGATCCTGCGGCCTCCTATCAGCGGGATCCAGCGGGGCACTACCTCGCCCCAGGGGCGGACCAGGCCGACGGTGAGGAAGGCGAGCGACTCGGCCAGGGCGCTCAGGACCACCACGTACACGGTGCCCCAGCCGGGGTTGTGCCGGGCGGCCAACTCCGCGGTCTCGCCGCTGAAGCCGACCGGGATGCCGAGACCGAACACGATCCGCCAGAGCCCGGAGGGCACGGTGGTCCAGACGGTGGCCTTGGCGGCCAGTTCGGCCCACCGCGGAACGGGGGCCTTGGTGGTGGCCGGTGCGTGTCCGCCGGCAACGGCGGCGGCACCGGTCGAGGTCCCGGCCCTGTTCGGACGCGCGGCCGGGGTGCGGGTGACGGTGCTCATGGCTGTGGACTCCCCTCTCGACCGGCCCCTGCGGCCGGTTCGACGGGTCAAGCCTGGCGGTCCGCTGCGGCCTGCGGCAGATGCCGATCGGGCTGTTCTTGCTGCTCAGAAGGCGTGCGCAAATATGCCGATCGGCACAGGCGGCCGGGAGTTGAAGTCCGTAGGCTGACCGCGGGAAAGGAGGCGACGATGAGTCAGATTCTGGCGTTGGCGGTCCCGGTGGTCCTGCTGATCGGTTGGGCGGCACGCGGGCGGTACGGGGTGGTGACCGTGACCGGTGCGGCCGGTGCGGTTTCGGTGGCGACCACGGCGGGTGTCTGGGCCGCCGGCCGGTGGGTCGAGGCGGACCGCTGGCCCGGCCTGGTCGGTCTGCTCGAACTCGCCTCCCTGCTCCTGCTGGTGGTGCTGGCGCTGCGGGCCGAGGACGGGAGGCGGTCGGCGGTGGCGGCCTGGACGGTCGGCGGCGCGGTCGCGCTCTGGCCGTCCCGGTTCGACGTGATCGTCGGCGGCCCGCTGGACGCACTGACCCTCTTCGGGTTCGGTTCGGCCTTCACGCTGCCGGTGGTGCTGGCCGGGCTGTACCTGCGCGGGCTGGACGAGACCAGGCGGCGCTCGGTGGCCGCCGCCCGTCGCGTCCAACGGCTGGAACTCGCCCACGACCTGCACGACTTCGTCGCGCACGATGTCAGCGGCATGGTCGCCCAGGCACAGGCGGGCATCGTGCTGGCCGCCTCCGACCCGGCCCGTGCGGCAGCCCTGTTCGAGCGGATAGAGAAGGCCGGGCTGCAGGCGCTGGCCTCGCTCGACCGGACGGTCCACCTGCTGCGCAGCGAGGAGCCGGACGGACCGGAGCGAGGGCCGCAGCCGGGCCTGGCCGAACTCACCGAACTCACCGATCGGTTCGCGGAGTCCGGTGGTGCCACTGTCCGGCTGGACACCCCGGCGGAACAGGTCGGCGTACCCCGGGAGGTGGCGGCGACGGCCTACCGGATCGTGGTCGAGGCGCTGACGAACGTCAGGCGCCACGCGCCCGCCGCGCGAGTGGTGGACGTCAAGGTACGGCGCGAGGGCCGACGGCTGGAGGTCATGGTGCAGGACGACGGTGGCGGTCCGCAGACGTCCGGGCCGCGCCTCGGGGAGGGCCGTCGCGGCGGCAGCGGACTGGCCGGGCTGGCGGCCAGGGTCGAGGCGCTGGGCGGGACGCTCTCCTCCGGGCGGGAGAAGACCGGCGGCTGGCGAGTCACTGCAACGATGCCCTTGGAGGGCCGATGAGCATCCGAGTCCTTCTCGCCGATGACGACGAGGCGATCCGCAGTGCGTACCGGATCATTCTGGACGCACAGCCGGACATCGAGGTGGTGGGTGAGGCCGAGGACGGTGCGGTGGCGGTGGAGGAGGCCCGTCGGCTGCGGCCGGACGTGATCCTCGCGGACATCCGGATGCCCCGGCTGGACGGGCTGGAGCTGACCAGGCAGTTGGGCGGGGAGTTCCGGGTGGTCGTGGTCACCACCTTCGACCTGGACGAGTACGTGCACACGGCGATCCGCGCCGGTGCGGCCGGGTTCCTGCTGAAGCGCTCGGGCCCGGCGCTGCTCGCGGAGGCGGTCCGGGCGGCGGTCGCCGGGGATGCGTTGGTCAGCCCGCAGGTTACCGTCCGCCTGCTGCGGCAGCTGTCGCAGCAGGGGCAGGAGCACGATCGCCAGCGGCCGGGACGCCTGGAGCAGGGGAGCAGGGGCAGGCAGGAGAGGAAGGAGACACAGCGCGGTCAGGACCGGCAGGGCCCCGAGTTCATCGAGGAACTCACCCCGCGAGAGAGGGAGATCGCTCAGCTCGTCGCCGGCGGGGCGACCAACGCGGAGATCGGCGCGCAGTTGTTCATCACTGCCGGGACGGTGAAGAACCACCTGGCCACAGTCCAGCGCAAGATCGGCGCCCGGAACCGCGTTGGCATCGCCGCCTGGGTCTGGGAGGCCGGTTCCTAGCCAAGCCGTGGCCTGACGGCCCCACCACCCACCCCACCGTCCGGCGGCGCATGCCACGGCCGCGGCATGCGTCGCCGTGCCGCGGGGCCGCCCTACCGCCGGGCTGCCCTGCTGTCGGGTCGCTGTGCCGTCGCGCATCCGGACAGCGAGCCGATGAAGCCGGCAGCCGGCGAAGCACACACCCGGCGCTAGGCACCCGGCACCTGGCAGCAGGCGCCACCGCCCCTCCACCGCCCCCGACCCGGCCCCTCCACTGCCCCCGCCCCCGCACCCGCATCCGCCACTGCCCCCGCCCCCGCCCCCGCACCCGCCACTGCCCCCGTCCCGGGGCCCGCTCGCGCGCTTGTGAACGAAGGGTCAAGCGGGCGTTCGGAGGCCCGCCACCCCTGCGAGTGAGGCGCTATAACACGTCAACATTGCGCCCAGAAATTTGCCTTGAGCGGAGCATAGTTGATATAGGAGCGCGGCCCTGACCAGCTGCTTCACACAGAAATGCGACTGGTTGTGACTGTTTGACTTCTTTGTGTTGACAACTCTGGGCATGTTCACTTTCGCCACCATTCCAGGGGTGGCGTAGATCACAAAGATCGCCGTGAACTGCGTGTCGCAGATCACAAGCCGACGGGCATAGGATGCGCTCGTTCCAGGCTTTGTGAACTGCCTCACATGAGGTGGATCTCGGGAACTGGATCGCGGGTCCACCACAGCGTGACCCGTCGGTTCCGATCTGCAGTCAAGGACGACTGGACGGAGGGAGCGGGGGCTATGAATGCCTACGCGCCGATCCTCGTACTCGGTGCCATCGCGGCGGCGTTCGCGGTCGGCTCGGTCGTGATGGCCTCACTGACCGGCCCGAAGCGATACAACCGGGCCAAGTTGGAGGCGTACGAGTGCGGCATCGAGCCGACCCCGCAGCCCGTGGGCGGCGGTCGGTTCCCGATCAAGTACTACCTGACGGCGATGCTCTTCATCGTCTTCGACATCGAGATCGTCTTCCTCTACCCGTGGGCGGTGAGCTTCGACGCCCTGGGGATCTTCGGGCTGGTCGAGATGCTCCTGTTCATCGCCACCGTCTTCGTCGCCTACGCCTACGTCTGGCGTCGCGGCGGCCTGGAGTGGGACTGAGCGCGGGGCGGCCGCTGACTTTGTGAACGGGCGGACAAGCCCGGCGGGGTGCAGCGACCCGAACGGACGGACGAACCACAGGACTTGAGGGCACCGAGGGCATTGAGAGGGATCTGATGGGAATCGAGGAGAAGCTGCCGAGCGGCTTTCTGCTCACGAGTGTGGAGACGGCCGCGGGCTGGGTGCGCAAGGCGTCGCTCTTCCCGGCCACCTTCGGACTGGCCTGCTGCGCGATCGAGATGATGACCACCGGCGCCGGCCGCTACGACCTGGCCCGGTTCGGTATGGAGGTCTTCCGGGGCTCCCCCCGGCAGGCCGATCTGATGATCGTGGCGGGGCGGGTGAGCCAGAAGATGGCCCCGGTGCTGCGCCAGGTGTACGACCAGATGGCCAACCCGAAGTGGGTCATCTCGATGGGTGTCTGCGCCTCCTCGGGCGGCATGTTCAACAACTACGCGATCGTGCAGGGCGTCGACCACATCGTCCCGGTGGACATCTACCTGCCCGGCTGCCCGCCCCGCCCGGAGATGCTGATGGACGCGATCCTGAAGCTGCACGACAAGATCCAGCACGAGCCGCTGGGCGCGAACCGCCGCCGCGCCGAGGAGCTGGGCGAGGCGCTCGCCCTGAAGGCCACCCCGGTGAGCGAGATGCGGGGGCAGCTGCGATGAACGACCAGGTACCCGAGACCCGGCGCGAGCACCCGCACCGCGAGATCCCGGTCGAGGTGGTCGGCCGGCGCCAGGGCATGTTCGGCGCCGAGGGCAGCGGTGACACCTCCGGCTTCGGCGGCCTCGCGGCCCCGATCGCCCTGCCGCCCGCGAGCCAACGCCCCTACGGGGGCTGGTTCGACGAGGTCGCGGACGAGCTGGAGGGGGCACTGGAGGAGCAGGGCCTCGACCCCGCGGAGGTGATCGAGAAGACCGTCGTCGACCGCGCCGAGCTCACCTTCCACGTCGCCCGCGAGCACCTGCTGAAGACCGTCCGCACGCTGCGCGACGACCCCGCGCTCCGCTTCGAGCTCTGCCTCGGCGTGAGCGGCGTCCACTACCCGGGCGACCCGGGTCGTGAGCTGCACGCGGTCTACCACCTGCGCTCGATCACCCACGGCCGGCTGCTCCGGCTGGAGGTGACCGCTCCGGACTCCGACCCGCGGATCCCGTCCGTGGTCAGCGTCTACCCGACCAACGACTGGCACGAGCGCGAGGCCTACGACTTCTTCGGCCTGGTCTTCGAGGGGCACCCCGCGCTCACCCGGATCATGATGCCGGACGACTGGCTGGGCCACCCGCAGCGCAAGGACTACCCGCTCGGCGGCATCCCCGTCGAGTACAAGGGCGCCCAGATCCCGGCACCCGACCAGCGGAGGTCGTACAGCTGATGAGTACTCAGCATTACGAGAAGGCCGAAGAGGCGGCAGCGGCGGCGGCGGCCGAGGAGGCGGCAGCGGCGGAGGCCGCGGCGTCCCGCGAGACCACCGAGGGCCGGGTCTTCACCGTCACCGGCGGCGACTGGGGCGAGGTGGTCGAGGCGGTCGGCCGGGCCGACGACGAGCGCATCATCGTCAACATGGGCCCGCAGCACCCGTCCACCCACGGCGTGCTGCGGTTGATCCTGGAGATCGACGGCGAGACGGTGACGGAGGCGCGCTGCGGCATCGGCTACCTCCACACCGGCATCGAGAAGAACATGGAGTTCCGCAGCTGGGTCCAGGGCACCACCTTCGTGACGCGGATGGACTACCTGACCCCGCTGTTCAACGAGACCGCCTACTGTCTGGCGGTCGAGAAGCTGCTCGGCATCACCGACGACGTCCCGGACCGCGCCAGCGTCATCCGCGTCCTGATGATGGAGCTCAACCGGATCTCCTCCCACCTGGTCTGCCTGGCCACCGGCGGCATGGAGATCGGCTCCACCACCCTGATGATCTACGGGTTCCGCGACCGCGAGCTCATCCTGGACGTCTTCGAGCTGGTCACCGGCCTGCGGATGAACCACGCCTACGTCCGCCCGGGCGGCCTCGCCCAGGACCTCCCGCCCGGCGCGGTCGACCAGATCCGCGAGGCGGTCAGGACGCTCCGCTCGCGGATGCACGAGTACGACAAGCTGGCCACCGGCAACCCGGTGTTCAAGGCCCGCCTGGTCGACGTCGGCTTCCTCGACCTGCCCGGCTGCCTGGCCCTCGGTGCCACCGGCCCGATCCTGCGCGCCACCGGCCTGCCGCACGACCTGCGCAAGACCGACCCGTACTGCGGCTACGAAGACTACGACTTCGAGGTCGCGATCGCCGAGAGCGCCGACTCCTACGGCCGCTTCCTGATCCGGCTGGAGGAGATGCGCCAGTCGCTGAGGATCGTCGAGCAGTGCCTGGACCGGCTGCGTCCGGGCCCGGTCATGGTGGCCGACAAGAAGATCGCCTGGCCCGCCCAACTGGCCGTCGGCCCGGACGGGATGGGCAACTCCCTCGACCACATCCGCAAGATCATGGGCACCTCGATGGAGGCGCTGATCCACCACTTCAAGCTGGTCACCGAGGGCTTCCGGGTCCCGGTCGGCCAGGCGTACGCGGCGGTCGAGTCGCCCAAGGGCGAGCTGGGCGTGCACGTGGTCAGCGACGGCGGGACGCGCCCGTACCGGGTCCACTTCAGGGACCCGTCGTTCACCAATCTGCAGACGATGGCGGCGATGTGCGAGGGCGGCCAGGTCGCCGACGTGATCGTCGCGGTGGCCGGGATCGACCCGGTGATGGGAGGCGTGGACCGGTGAGCAACGTGGAACTCGGACTGCCGGCACTGCCGGCCAGGCCGTACCCCGAGGAGGTGCGCGCGCGCCTCGCCGCCGACGCCGCGGAGCTGATCGGCCGCTACCCGGTGGCCCGGTCCGCCCTGCTCCCGCTGCTGCACCTCGTGCAGGCGGAGGAGGGCTTCGTCAGCGCGACCGGCATCCGGTTCTGCGCCGAGCAGCTGGACCTCACCACCGCCGAGGTGACCGCCGTCGCGACCTTCTACACCATGTACCGGCGTCGGCCGGCCGGGAAGTACCACGTCGGGGTCTGCACCAACACCCTCTGCGCGGTGCTCGGCGGCGACCAGATCTTCGACGAGCTCCAGCAGCACCTCGGCATCCGCAACAACGAGACCACCGAGGACGGCGAGATCTCGATCGAGCACATCGAGTGCAACGCCGCCTGCGACTACGCCCCCGTGGTGATGGTCAACTGGGAGTTCTTCGACAACCAGACTCCGGAGAGCGCCCGGCAGCTGGTCGACGACCTGCGCGCGGGCGAGGAGGTCCGGCCCACCCGTGGTGCCCGGCTCTGCAGCTTCAAGGAGTCCGCCCGGATCCTGGCCGGCTTCGCCGACGAGCGCGCCGGCGTCGTGGACGAGTCCGGGGCGGGCGGCGCGCCGTCGCTGGCCGGGCTGCGCCTGGCCAAGGGCGAGGCCCTGCCCGGCACCGCCGGCACCAAGGTCGTCTCCCCCCGCCACGAGGACACCCGCCACGAGGGCACCCGCCACGAGGGCACCCGCAGCGACGGTACCCACCGCGACGGCTCCCGCAGCGAGGGCACCCACCGCGACGGAACCGGCCACGAAGGGACCGAAGCGTGATGACGTCCGCCGAGCCGGCCGAGAAGCTGCTCACCCCCGTGCTCTCCGCGTCCTGGGACGACAGCCGCCCCTGGACGCTCGCCACCTACCGCCGTCACGCCGGCTACGAGGGCCTGAAGGCCGCCCTCGCGATGCCCCCGGACGACGTGATCGCCCTGGTCAAGGACTCCGGCCTGCGCGGCCGCGGCGGCGCCGGTTTCCCCACCGGCATGAAGTGGCAGTTCATCCCGCAGAACGACGGCAAGCCGCACTACCTGGTGGTGAACGCGGACGAGTCCGAGCCGGGCACCTGCAAGGACATCCCGCTGCTCTTCGCCAACCCGCACTCGCTGATCGAGGGCATGATCATCGCGTCCTACGCGATCCGCTGCGACCACGCCTTCGTCTACCTGCGCGGCGAGGTCGTCCCGGTGCTCCGCCGCCTCCAGGCCGCCGTCGCCGAGGCGTACGGGGCCGGGCTGCTCGGCAAGGACATCCTGGGCTCCGGCATCAACCTCGACATCACCGTGCACGCCGGCGCCGGCGCGTACATCTGCGGCGAGGAGACCGCCCTGCTGGACTCGCTGGAGGGGCGCCGCGGCCAGCCCCGGCTGCGCCCGCCGTTCCCGGCCATCGCCGGCCTCTACGCCTGTCCGACGGTGGTCAACAACGTCGAGTCGATCGCCTCGGTGCCGCCGATCCTGGCCAAGGGCAAGGAGTGGTTCAAGGGCCTGGGCACCGAGAAGTCCCCGGGCTTCACGCTCTACTCGCTCTCCGGCCACGTCACCAACCCCGGCCAGTACGAGGCCCCGCTCGGCATCACCCTGCGCCAGCTGTTGGACATCAGCGGGGGCGTCCGGGCCGGGCACCGGCTCAAGTTCTGGACGCCGGGCGGCTCGTCCACCCCGATGTTCACCGACGAGCACCTCGACGTCCCGCTCGACTACGAGGGGGTCGGCGCGGCCGGCTCGATGCTCGGCACCAAGGCGCTGCAGATCTTCGACGAGACCACCTGCGTCGTCCGGGCCGTGACCCGCTGGACGGAGTTCTACGCCCACGAGTCCTGCGGCAAGTGCACGCCGTGCCGCGAGGGCACCTACTGGCTGGTCCAGCTGCTCAAGCGGATCGAGTCCGGGGAGGGCGTCGACGGCGACCTGGAGAAGCTGCTCGACATCGCCGACAACATCAACGGCAAGTCCTTCTGCGCCCTGGGCGACGGCGCGGCCAGCCCGATCGTCTCCTCGCTCCAGTACTTCCGGGCCGAGTACGAGCAGCACCTCGCCGAGCGCCGCTGCCCGTTCGACCCGGCCGCCTCCACCGTCTGGGCCGACGGCCCCCGCCCCGGCCACCAGTCCGCCACCGAAAGGGAGGTGCACGCGTGACGATCACAGAGCCATCCACCTCCACGGGCGACACGGGCGACAAGCCCGCGGTCGAGCTGGTCACGCTCACCATCGACGGCGTCGAAGTGCAGGTCCCCAAGGGGACGTTGGTGATCAGGGCCGCCGAGCAGATCGGCACCCAGATCCCGCGCTTCTGCGACCACCCGCTGCTCGATCCGGCCGGCGCCTGCCGGCAGTGCATCGTCGAGATCGAGGGCCAGCGAAAGCCGGTCGCCTCCTGCACCATCCCGGTGGCCGAGGGCATGGTGGTCCGTACGCAGGTCAGCTCGCCGGTGGCCGAGAAGGCGCAGCGCGGCGTGATGGAGCTGCTGCTGATCAACCACCCGCTGGACTGCCCAGTCTGCGACAAGGGCGGCGAGTGCCCGCTGCAGAACCAGGCGATGTCGACCGGCGACACCGACTCCCGCTTCGAGGGGATGAAGCGCACCTACGAGAAGCCGATCCCGCTCAGCACCCAGGTGCTGCTGGACCGCGAGCGCTGCGTGCTCTGCGCCCGCTGCACCCGCTTCTCGCAGCAGATCGCCGGGGACCCGTTCATCGACCTGGTCGAGCGCGGCGCCCTCCAGCAGGTCGGCACCGGCGACGCCGAGCCGCTCGACTCCTACTTCTCCGGCAACACCATCCAGATCTGCCCGGTCGGCGCTCTCACCTCGGCGGCTTATCGTTTCCGCTCCCGCCCGTTCGACCTGGTCTCCTCGCCGAGCGTCTGCGAGCACTGCTCCTCCGGCTGCGCCCAGCGCACCGACCACCGGCGCGGCAAGGTGCTGCGCCGGCTGGCGGGGGAGGACCCGGCGGTCAACGAGGAGTGGAACTGCGACAAGGGCCGGTTCGCCTTCCGCTACGCCCAGCAGCGCGACCGGTTCACCACCCCGCTCGTCCGCGACGGTGCCGGTGAGCTGGCCCCGGCCTCCTGGCCGGAGGCGCTGGCCAAGGCCGCCGAGGGTCTGCGCGGCGCCCCCACCGGCGTGCTCACCGGCGGCCGGGTCACCGTCGAGGACGCCTACGCCTACGCCAAGTTCGCCCGGGTGGTGCTCGGCACCAACGACGTGGACTTCCGCGCCCGCCCGCACAGCGGAGAGGAGGCGGCCTTCCTGGCCGCCGTCGTGGCCGGCCGCGGCACCGACCTCGACGGGAGCGGCGTCACCTACGAGGAGCTGGAGGGCGCCCCGGCCGTCCTGCTCGCGGGCTTCGAGCCCGAGGAGGAGTCGCCGATCGTCTTCCTGAGGCTGCGCAAGGCGACGCGCGCCGGCGGCCTCAAGGTGTTCTCGATCGCCGCCTTCGGCTCCCGGGGCCTGACCAAGCTGCGCGGCGCGCTGCTGCCCGCCGCCCCAGGCACCGAGGCCGAGTGGCTGGCCGCGCTCGCCGCCGACGAGCCGCTGAACGACGACGCCAGCCGCGCCGGGGGGCTGCTGCGCACCCCCGGTGCCGTCATCCTGGTCGGCGAGCGGCTGGCCGCCACCCCCGGCGCACTGACCGCCGCCCTGCGACTGTCCCACGCCACCGGCGCCCGGCTCGCCTGGGTGCCGCGCCGGGCCGGTGAGCGCGGCGCGGTCGAGGCCGGCGCACTGCCGGGGCTGCTGCCCGGTGGCCGTCCGGTCTCGGCGCCGGCTGCGCGCGCCGAGGCCGCCGCCGCCTGGGGGGTGGCCGAACTCCCCGCCCGGCCCGGCCGGGACACCGAGGACATCCTCGGCGCGGCCTTCGGCGGCGAACTCGGCGCGCTGCTCGTCGGCGGCGTCGACCTGGACGACCTTCCGGACCCGGCGCTCGCCGAGCAGGCGCTGGCCGCCGTGCCGTTCGTGGTCTCGCTGGAGCTGCGACCGTCCGCCGTCACCGCGCACGCCGACGTGGTGCTGCCGGTCGCCGCGGTGGCCGAGAAGGCCGGCACCTTCCTGGACTGGGAGGGCCGGGTGCGGATGTTCGAGGCCGCGCTCAAGCCCGACCAGCAGATGGGCCGTCACTTCCACCCGGACGCCCGGGTGCTGAACATGCTGGCCGACGCGCTGGGCCACCGGCTCGGCCTGGCCGACGTGCGGGCCGTCCGGCTGGAGCTGAACCGGTTCGCGCCGTGGGCGGGGGACCGGGCCACCGACCCGGCCACCCACCCGGGGCTGCTGCCCCGGCCGGCCACCGGCCAGGCGGTGCTCGCGGGTTGGCGGCAGCTGTTGGACAACGGCACGCTCCAGCAGGGGGACCAGCACCTCGCGGGGACGAGGCACCGGGCGGTCGCCCGGATCTCGCCGGTCACCGCGGAGGAGATCGGCGTGACGGAGGGGCCGTCCGCCGCCCTGCGGCTGACCGGTCCGGCCGGGTCGCTGACGCTGCCGCTGGAGATCACCAAGGACATCCCGGACCGCACGGTCTGGATCCCGCTCAACTCGACCCCGGGCGGCGCCCATCGCGCCCTCGGCACCACCGTGGGCCACCTGGTCACCATCGCGGCCGCCACCATCGGCGCCGCCGCCGTAACGGCCAGCACCGAGACTCCCGGCACCCCCGGCACTGAGGCCGACCCGACCCCGGAGGAGGAGCTGTGAACCTCGCCGCGTACGAGACCCTGGGCTTCTTCGGCCGCGACCCCTGGTGGCTGGTGCTGCTGAAGGCGGTCTTCTGCTTCGCCTTCCTGGTCGGCACGGTGCTGATCGCGATCGTCTGGGAGCGCAAGGTCGTGGCCTGGATGCAGCTGCGCATCGGCCCCAACCGGCACGGCCCCTGGGGCATGCTGCAGTCGCTCGCGGACGGCGTGAAGCTGGCGCTCAAGGAAGACCTGGTGGTCACGAGCGCCGACAAGGCGGTCTACATCCTGGCCCCGATCGTCTGCGCCATCCCCGCGTTCATGGCCTTCGCGGTGATCCCGTTCGGCCCGGCCGGTGACGAGGTGTCGATCTTCGGCACCCGGACGCCGCTCCAGCTGACCGACTTCCCGGTGGCGCTGCTCTACATCCTGGCGACGGCCTCGGTCGGCATCTACGGCATCGTGCTGGCCGGCTGGTCGTCCGGTTCGACGTACCCGCTGCTCGGCGGGATCCGTTCGTCCGCGCAGATGATCAGCTACGAGATCGCGATGGGACTGTCCTTCGCGGCGGTGTTCATCTACTCGGGGTCGATGTCCACCTCGGAGATCGTCGCCTCGCAGCAGCCGACCTGGTTCGCGGTCCTGCTGCCGGTCTCCTTCATCGTCTACATCATCGCGATGGTCGGGGAGACCAACCGGGCGCCGTTCGACCTCCCGGAGGCCGAGGGCGAGCTGGTCGGCGGCTTCAACACCGAGTACTCCTCGCTGAAGTTCGCGATGTTCATGCTGGCCGAGTACGTCAACATGGTCACCGTCTCGGCGGTCGCGTCCACCCTCTTCCTGGGCGGCTGGCGCGCGCCCTGGCCGGTCTCCACCTTCTGGGAGGGGGCCAACCACGGCTGGTGGCCGATGCTCTGGATCATCCTCAAGATCCAGCTGCTGCTCTTCTTCTTCATCTGGCTGCGCGGCACCCTGCCCCGGCTCCGCTACGACCAGTTCATGAAGCTGGGCTGGAAGGTGCTGATCCCGGTCTCGCTGGTCTGGCTGGTCATGGTCTCCAGCGTCCGGGCGCTGCGGAACGAGGGCTACGACTTCGGCGAGGTGGTGCTGTACGTCGGTGCCCCGGTCGGCGCGATCCTGCTGCTCGCCCTGGCGCGGGACGTCGTGAAGCGCAAGCCCGAGCCGGAGGAGGCGGTCCCGTCCGCGGGGAAGTTCGACCCGATGGCGGGCGGGTACCCGGTGCCGCCGCTGCCCGGCCAGAAGCTCCAGCCGGTCCCGCGCCGGCGCAGCCGCGCCCCGAAGCAACTCCAGGACGCCCTCAACGGGGCCGACCATTCCGAAGGGAGCTGAACCGAGATGTCGTCCGACCAGAACGGCAGCGGCGACCGGCCAGACCGGCCCGACAAGCCTTCCGTCCTCGGGCCGGCCGCCGGCTTCGGCGTGACCTTCAAGGCCATGTTCAAGAAGCGGCTCACCGAGCAGTACCCGGAGCAGAAGAAGCCCACCGCTCCGCGCTTCCACGGCCGCCACCAGCTGAACCGGCACCCGGACGGCCTGGAGAAGTGCGTCGGCTGCGAACTCTGCGCGTGGGCCTGCCCGGCCGACGCGATCTACGTCGAGGGCGCGGACAACCGCGAGGAGGAGCGCTACTCGCCCGGTGAGCGGTACGGCGCGGTCTACCAGATCAACTACGCCCGCTGCATCCTCTGCGGCCTCTGCATCGAGGCCTGTCCGACCCGCGCGCTCACCATGACCAACGAGTACGAGCTCGCGGACTCCTCCCGCCGGGACCTCATCTTCACCAAGGAGCAGCTGCTGGTCGGCCTCTCCGAGGGGATGGTCGACACCCCGCACGCGATCTTCCCCGGCGCCGACGAGGGCGCCTACTACCGGGGCGAGATCACCGCGGCGGCGCCGGGGACGGTTCCGCAGGAGCGCACCGACCGGGACAAGGAGGCCCAGCAGTGACCGCCTCCTCCACGCTGAACCTCGCCGCCGTGACGGGCGCGACCTCCACCGGTGAGGCCGTCCAGTTCTGGGTGCTCGCGGTGATCGCCGTCGGCGGCGCGCTGGGCATGCTGCTGATGAAGAAGGCCGTGCACAGCGCGCTCTGCCTGGCGGCCACCATGCTCGCCCTGGCGGTCTGTTACATGGCCCAGGGCGCGGTGTTCCTGGGTGTGGTGCAGATCGTCGTCTACACCGGCGCGATCATGATGCTCTTCCTCTTCGTGGTCATGCTGGTCGGTGTCACCAGCGCCGACTCGTTGAAGGAGCAGCTCAAGGGCCAGCGGTTCGCCGCGGTGCTCTGCGGGCTGGGCTTCGGCGTGCTGCTGATCGCGGGCATCGCCAACGCCAAGCTGGACACCTTCACCGGCCTCGCCGAGGCCAACGCCGAGGGCAACGTCCAGGGCCTGGCCCGGCTGATCTTCACCAAGTACGTCTGGGCGTTCGAGGTCACCGGCGCGCTGCTGATCACGGCCGCGATCGGCGCCATGGTGCTGACCCACCGCGAGCACGTGAAGGCCCCGAAGACCCAGCGCGAGCTGGCGGCCCGGCGGATCCTGGACAACATCCAGGTCCCGCCGCTGCCCGCGCCCGGCGTCTACGCCCGGCACAACGCGGTGGACGTCCCCGGCCTGCTGCCGGACGGCACGGCCGCCGAGGACTCGGTGATGGGGACGCTGCGCGAGCGCGGCCAGATCCGCGACGTCAGCCAGGAGATGCTCCGGCGGATGGCCGAGCTGGAGTCGACCACCGCCGACTGGCTGGGCCGCGCGCCGTCCGAGCGCCCGTCGGTGACCGGCCCGCGCAACGGTCCGGGCAACGGCCCGGCCAACGGTTCCGGCAAGGGCTTGGGCAAGGGCCCGCGCAACGGCCCGGGCAACGGTTCGGGCAAGGGGTCGGGCAAGGGCTCGGGCAACGGCCCGCACAAGGAGCTGGAACCGGCGGGTACCAACAACCACACCGCGTCGAACGGCCACGACGAGGAGGGCGCGGAGTGAATCCGGTCAACTACCTCTATCTCTCCGCCCTGTTGTTCACCATCGGCGCCTCCGGCGTGCTGATCCGACGCAACGCGATCGTCCTGTTCATGTGCGTCGAGCTGATGCTCAACGCCTCGAACCTGGCCCTGGTCACCTTCTCCCGGCTGCACGGCAACCTGGACGGCCAGATCATCGCCTTCTTCACCATGGTGGTCGCGGCGGCCGAGGTCGTGGTCGGCCTCGCCATCATCGTCTCCATCTTCCGGACCAGGCACTCCGCTTCGGTCGACGACAGCAATCTGATGAAGCTGTAGGCGGAGGGCCTTCGGTGAACTCTCTCATTCCGCTGCTCGTGGCGGCTCCGCTGGCCGGTGCTGCCCTGCTGCTGCTCGGCGGCCGGTTCTTCGACCGCTTCGGTCACTGGCTCGCCACCGCGCTGGCCGCGCTCTCCTTCGGCTTCGGGCTCGCCCTGTTCTCGGACATGCTGGGCCGCCCCGCCGAGGAACGCGCCGTCACCAAATTCCTGTACACCTGGATCCCGGTGAACGGCTTCCAGGCCGACGTCTCGTTCCTGCTCGACCAGCTCTCGATCACCTTCGTCCTGCTGATCACCGGCGTGGGCACGCTGATCCACCTCTACTCGGTGGGGTACATGGCGCACGACGAGCGCCGGCGCCGCTTCTTCGGGTACCTGAACCTGTTCCTGGCGGCCATGGTGCTGCTGGTGATCGCCGACAACTACCTCCTCCTGTACGTCGGTTGGGAGGGCGTGGGCCTCGCCTCGTACCTGCTGATCGGCTTCTGGCAGCACAAGCCGAGCGCCGCGACGGCCGCCAAGAAGGCGTTCATCGTCAACCGCGTCGGTGACATGGGCCTCTCCATCGCGATCATGCTGATGTTCGCGGAGTTCGGGTCCTTCGCCTTCGGGCCGGTCTTCCAGGACGCCGGCCAGGCCAGTGAGGGCAAGCTGACGGCGATCGGCCTGATGCTGCTGCTGGCGGCCTGCGGCAAGTCCGCCCAGGTGCCGCTGCAGTCCTGGCTCGGGGACGCCATGGAGGGCCCGACCCCGGTCTCGGCCCTGATCCACGCGGCCACCATGGTGACCGCCGGTGTCTACCTGATCGTCCGCTCCGGTGCGATCTTCAACCTGGCGCCGGACGCCCAGACCGCCGTGGTGGCGGTCGGCGCGGTCACGCTGCTCTTCGGTGCGATCATCGGTTGCGCCAAGGACGACATCAAGAAGGCGCTGGCCGGGTCGACCATGTCGCAGATCGGCTACATGATCCTGGCGGCCGGCCTCGGCCCGATCGGCTACGCCTTCGCGATCATGCACCTGGTCACGCACGGCTTCTTCAAGGCCGGGCTGTTCCTCGGCGCGGGGTCGGTCATGCACGGCATGAACGACGAGGTGAACATGCGTCACTACGGCGGCCTGCGCAAGTACATGCCGGTCACCTTCGTCACCTTCGGCCTCGCCTACCTGGCCATCATCGGCTTCCCCGGCCTGTCCGGCTTCTTCTCCAAGGACAAGATCATCGAGGCGGCCTTCGCCAAGGGCGGCACCGAGGGCTGGATCCTCGGGGTCTGCACCCTCGTCGGTGCGGCCGTCACCGCGTTCTACATGACCCGGGTGATGATCCTGACCTTCTTCGGCGAGAAGCGCTGGCAGCCCGACACCGAGGGGCACGACCCGCACCCGCACGAGTCGCCGGGCACCATGACGATCCCGATGATCGTGCTGGCCTTCGGCTCGGTCTTCGCGGGCGGGCTGTTCGTCCTGAACAGTTCCTTCCTCGACTGGCTGGAGCCGGTCACCGGCCACGAGGAGGGCCACTCGCCGCTCTCCGCACTGACGGTCACCCTGCTCGCCACGGTCTGCATGGTGATCGGCGTCGTGGTCTCGTACCTGATGTACGGGCGCTCCGCCGTCCCCGTGGTGCCGCCGGTCGGTTCCGCGCTCACCCGGGCCGCCCGCCGTGACCTGCTCCAGGACGACTTCAACCACGCCGTCCTGGTCCGGCCCGGCTCGGCGCTCACCGCGGCCCTGGTCTACTTCGACAGCCGCGGCCTGGACGGCTTCGTCAACGGCCTGGCCGCCGCCATCGGCGGCATCTCCAGCCGGCTGCGGCGGATCCAGAACGGCTACGTCCGCTCGTACGCGCTCTCCATGTTCGGCGGCACGCTGGTGCTGGTCGCCACGACTCTCCTGATGAGGTCCGTCTGATGAATAGGCCCGAAAACCGTTGGGGGGTACGGCCCGTGAGCGAGCGGCGGGGGCACCCCCGGCCGACGGCCGGGGGAGGACGAGGCACCGACCGGCGCGGGTGGGCGGACGCCCCCGCCGGGCGTCGGGGGTCCCCCCGGCCGGCGGCTGGGGCAGGGGTGGCGGCATGAGCTACCTGCTGTCCGTCACCTGCGCCGTCCCGGCGGCCGGCGCGGTGCTCACCGCCGCGCTGCCCGCCGGGTCCACCGAGGCCCGGCGGCGGACCACCAAGGCCGTCGCGCTCGGCGTCTCGGCCGTCACCCTGGCCCTGGCCGCCGCCGTGGCCGTGCGGTTCGAGCCGGGCGGGGCGCGCTACCAGCTGACCGAGTCCTACAGCTGGATCCGCTCCTTCGGCATCGACTTCTCGCTCGGCGTGGACGGCATCGGCACCGTGCTGGCACTGCTCACCGCGGTGCTGGTCCCGATCGTGATGCTGGCCTCCTGGCACGACGCCGACCCGGGGCCCGCCGCGCCGGACGGCACCTTCGAGAACCGCAGGCGCACCCAGGGCTTCTTCGCCCTGATCCTGGCGGTCGAGGCGATGGTGATCGTCTCCTTCTACGCCACCGACGTCTTCGTCTTCTACGTCTTCTTCGAAGCCATGCTGATCCCGATGTACTTCCTGATCGGCGGCTTCGGCGACAGGGCGGGCGGCCCCGAGTCGGCACGCCAGCGCTCGTACGCCGCGGTGAAGTTCCTGCTCTACAACCTGCTCGGCGGCCTGGTCATGCTGGCCGCCGTGATCGGCCTGTACGTGATCGCGCAGGACCAGGGCTTCGCGACCTTCGACCTGCCGACGCTGACCGGTGCGATCGCCGACGGCCGGCTGGTGCTCAGCGGCACCGCCGAGAAGGCGCTGTTCCTCGGCTTCTTCTTCGCCTTCGCGGTGAAGGCCCCGCTCTGGCCGCTGCACACCTGGCTGCCGAACGCGATGGGGGAGTCCACCGCCGGAACGGCCGTGCTGATCACCGCGGTGGTCGACAAGGTCGGCACCTTCGCGATGCTCCGCTACTGCCTCGGCCTCTTCCCGGACGCCTCGAAGACCTTCGCTCCGGCGATCCTGGTCCTCTCGGTGATCGGGATCATCTACGGCGCGCTGCTCGCCATCGGCCAGAAGGACATCAAGCGGCTGGTCGCCTACGCCTCCATCTCGCACTTCGGCTTCATCATCATGGGCATCTTCGCGCTGACCAGCCAGGGCCAGAGCGGCGCCACCCTCTACATGGTGAACCACGGCATCTCCACCGCCGCGTGGATGCTGGTGGCCGGCTTCCTGATCTCCCGCCGCGGCTCCCGCCTGATCGCCGACTACGGCGGCGTGCAGAAGGTCGCCCCGGTGCTCGCCGGGACGTTCCTGATCGGCGGCCTGGCCACCCTCTCGCTGCCCGGCCTGGCGCCGTTCGTCAGCGAGTTCCTCGTCCTGGTCGGCACCTTCACCCGGTACCCGGCGATCGGCATCGTCGCCACCTTCGGCATCGTGCTCGCCGCGCTCTACGCCCTGCTGCTCTACCAGCGCACCATGACCGGCCCGGTCAAGGACGGGGTGCGCAGCATGTCCGACCTCAAGGTGCGCGAGCTCGCGGTCGTCGCCCCGCTGGTGGCGCTGACCGTCCTGCTCGGCGTCTACCCGAAGCCGCTCACCGACATCGTCAACCCGGCGGTGGACGCGACCCTCTCGCAGGTCCACCAGTCCGACCCGGCACCGGCCCACCCGGTCGCCGCCCACGGAGACGCCACCTCAGGAGGTGAGCACAAGTGAGCACCACCGGATGGCTCGCCGCCGCCGGCGGCAACAGCCTCGCCGCCGCCGGGGGCAACACCCAGAGCATCCCGGCGCCGCACATCGAGTACGGGCTGCTCTCCCCGATGCTGGTGGTGTTCGCCACCGCCGTGGCGGGCGTCCTGCTGGAGGCCTTCGTCCCGCGCCGGCACCGGCACCGGGCCCAGGTCTGGCTGGCCCTGCTCGGCCTGGCCGGCGCGTTCACCGCCGTCGTGGTGCTCGCCTCCCAGGGCTACGGCTCCACCAAGGTCGACCTGCTGGCGATGGGCGCGATCGCGCTGGACGGCCCGGCGCTCTTCCTGCAGGGCGTGATCCTGCTGGCCGCCGTGGTCGCGGTGCTCACCTACGCCGAGCGCAGGCTGGAGCCCAAGGCCGGCGGCGAGCCGGCCGACGCCTTCGCGGCGCAGGCCGCCGCCACCCCGGGCGGCGAGCAGGAGCGCGCCGCGGTCCGGGCGGGCTTCGGCACCAGCGAGGTCTTCCCGCTGACCATGTTCGCGGTCGGCGGCATGCTGCTCTTCCCCGCGGCCAACGACCTGCTGACCATGTTCGTGGCGCTGGAGGTCTTCTCCCTCCCGCTGTACCTGCTCTGCGCGCTGGCCCGCCGGCGCCGGCTGCTCTCCCAGGAGGCGGCGGTCAAGTACTTCCTGCTCGGCGCCTTCGCCTCGGCGTTCTTCCTCTTCGGAACCGCCCTGCTGTACGGGTACGCGGGCAGCGTGCGGCTCGGCGACATCGCGGACGTCATCTCCGGCAAGGCGCTGGCCACCCCGGCCCTGCTCTCCACCACCCAGAACGACGCGCTGCTGCTGGTGGGCCTGGCGATGCTCGCGGTCGGCCTGCTCTTCAAGGTCGGCGCGGTGCCGTTCCACTCCTGGACCCCGGACGTCTACCAGGGCGCGCCGACCCCGGTCACCGGTTTCATGGCGGCCGCGACCAAGGTGGCCGCGTTCGGCGCCTTCCTCCGGCTGTTCTACGTGGCCTTCCCGGGCCTGCGGCTGGACTGGCGGCCGGTGCTCTGGGGCGTGGCGATCCTGACCATGGTGGTCGGCGCGATCCTGGCCGTCACCCAGCAGGACGTGAAGCGGCTGCTCGCCTACTCCTCCATCGCGCACGCCGGTTTCATCCTGACCGGTGTGATCGCCACCAACAAGCAGGGCCTCAGCTCGGTGCTGTTCTACCTGCTGGCGTACTCCTTCGTGACGCTCGGCGCCTTCGCCGTGGTCACCCTGGTGCGCGACTCCAAGGGCGAGGCCACCCACCTGTCCAGCTGGGCCGGGCTGGGCCGGCGCTCGCCGCTGGTCGCGGCGGTCTTCGCGCTCTTCCTGCTGGCCTTCGCGGGGATCCCGCTCACCTCGGGCTTCACCGGGAAGTTCGCGGTCTTCCAGGCCGCGGCGGCGGGCGGGGCGACCCCGCTGGTGATCGTCGGTGTGCTCAGCTCGGCGGTGGCCGCGTTCTTCTACATCAGGGTGATCGTGCTGATGTTCTTCTCCGACCCGCAGCCGGGCGGCCCGACCGTGGCCATCCCGAGCGCCTTCACGGCCACGGCGATCGGCTTCGGAGTCCTCGTCACCCTCGGCCTCGGCCTGCTTCCGCAGTACTTCCTGGACCTGGCGTCGAAGGCCTCGCTCTTCGTCCGCTGAGCCCCGGGCCGGCCACCCGCCGGCGCTCCGCCGTCCGGGCCGCGCGCGCATCCGCGCGGCCCGGACGCGCCGCTCCCGGACCGGCTCCGACCAGCGCGTCCGGCCCGACCATGACAGGATCCGCACGCCCGTGCAGTGATCCACTCGCGACCGGATACCCTGCCTGTATGGCCAGCGGCGGCACTCAGGGACCAGGCCGCTAGATCGACCAGGGACAGAGGAGTGGTCTTCGTGACCGTCGTGGGACCCTTTGGGCTCAGCGTGCAGGACCGCGATCTGACCCGTGACGTCCAGGCCGGGATGGACGCGGTGGAGGCCGCGCTCATCGAGGCCGTGAAGAGCGACGTCCCGCTCGTGACCGTCACCGCCAGCCACCTGATGGAAGCGGGCGGCAAGCGCTTCCGCCCCCTGCTGGTGATGCTCGCCGCCCAGTTCGGTGACGCCAACGCCCCCGGTGTGGTGCCGGCCGCCGTCGTCGTCGAGCTGACCCACCTCGCGACGCTCTACCACGACGACGTGATGGACGAGGCCCCCGTGCGCCGCGGCGCCCCCAGCGCCAACTCGCGCTGGGACAACTCGGTCGCCATCCTCACCGGCGACTTCCTCTTCTCCCGTGCCTCCCAGGTGCTCGCCGACCTCGGCCCGGAGGCCGTCCGCGTGCAGGCCGACGCCTTCGAGCGGCTGGTCACCGGCCAGATCCTGGAGACGGCCGGTCCCGGCCCGGACGACGACCCGCTGCACCACTACCTCGACGTGCTCGCCGGCAAGACCGGTTCGCTGATCGCCGTCTCCTGCCGGATAGGAGCACTGCTGGCCGGCGCCGAGCCCTGGATCACGGACATCCTCAGCGCGTACGGCGAGCGCATCGGCATCGCGTTCCAGCTGGCCGACGACGTGATCGACATCGCCAGTGACGGTCACGAGTCCGGCAAGACCCCCGGCACCGACCTGCGCGAGGGCGTGGCGACCCTGCCCACCCTGCTGCTGCGGCAGATGCCGGTGGACGAGTCGGACCCGGCCGACCTGCGGCTGCGCGAGCTGATCGACTCCGACCTCGGCGACGACGAGCTGCACGCCGAGGCGCTGCGCCTGCTGCGCCGCCACCCGGCGCTGGAGCACGCCCGCCGGGAGACGCTGCGACACGCCGAGGAGGCCCGCGCGCTGCTCGGCCCGCTGCCGGAGGGCGCGGCCAAGGCGGCGCTCCAGGGACTCTGCGACGCGGTGGCCATCCGCACGATGTGAGGCGCCGGCCCGGACGAGTCCGGGACCCGGTGTGATTTGTCGCCCGGTGGTGGTGCGAGTAGGGAAGACTGGCCGTCGTCAGCTCAGCCCGCAGCACCGCCCGACCGGAAGGCCCCCATGCTTCGCGTCGTCATCGCCGAGGACTCCGTACTGCTGCGGGAGGGCCTGACCAGGCTGCTCACCGACCGGGGTCTGGAGGTCGTGGCAGGTGTCGGGGACGGTGAGGCGCTGCTGAAGGCCGTCCACGACCTGGCCGAGGGCGGCGCGCTGCCCGACGTGGTGGTCGCCGACGTCCGGATGCCCCCCACCCACACCGACGAGGGCGTCCGTGCCTGCGTCACGCTCCGCGGCCTCTACCCGGACCTGGGCGTCCTGGTGCTGTCGCAGTACGTGGAGGAGCGGTACGCCTCCGAGCTGCTGGCCGGTTCCACCCGGGGCGTGGGCTACCTGTTGAAGGACCGGGTGGCCGAGGTGCGCGAGTTCGTGGACGCGGTGGTCCGGGTCGCCGGCGGCGGCACCGCGCTGGACCCGGAGGTCGTGCAGCAGCTGCTCAGCCGCAGCCGCAAGGGCGACGTGCTGGCCGGGCTGACCCCGCGCGAGCGCGAGGTGCTCGGGCTGATGGCCGAGGGCCGGACCAACGCGGCGGTGGCCAAGCAGCTGGTGGTCTCGGACGGTGCGGTGGAGAAGCACGTCAGCAACATCTTCCTCAAGCTGGGCCTGACCCAGAGCTCCGAGGACCACCGCCGGGTGCTGGCGGTGCTCACCTACCTGAACTCGTAGTACGCACCCGAACACGTGGGATCCGAACACTTGGGATCCGGACGAACAGGATCCGGACGAACGGGTTCCGGGTGAACTCGTGCTGCCCGCCCGCCGGCCCGGTAGGAGGCCACGGCCCGGTATGAGACCGCGGCCTTGGGGCGTTGTACCGGGTGTGGCCGTGATTTCCCGACCGGGCGCGGTGGTGATTTCCGGCCCGGTGCGGTGGTGATTTCCGACCCGATGTGGCGGTGATTTCCCGCCGCATCGGGGAGTTCCGTCCAAGGCAATCCTTACCCGCATAGGATGCGAGAGGTGCACCAGGCGGACGGGGCACACGGCTCACGCCCGCGGCTGGTGCCCACGAGGAGGTCCGCGGCAGTGACCAGTCAGGTCGATCAGTCAGAAGCAGTGGACGGCTCGGACGGCGAAGAGGGCCGCTCCGGGGCGGGCGAGGACCGCTCCGGAGCCGCCGTGCCGCCGAGTCCGCAGCCCAGGCGCGCCAAGCCGATTCGCAGACTGGACCGGGTGATCATCCGGTTCGCCGGGGACTCCGGCGACGGTATGCAGCTCACCGGTGACCGCTTCACCTCGGAGACGGCGTCCTTCGGCAACGACCTCTCCACCCTGCCCAACTTCCCGGCCGAGATCCGGGCCCCTGCCGGAACGCTGCCGGGCGTCTCGTCCTTCCAGCTGCACTTCGCCGACCACGACATCCTGACCCCGGGGGACGCGCCCAACGTCCTGGTGGCGATGAACCCGGCCGCCCTCAAGGCGAACCTGCCGGACCTGCCGCGGGGCGCGGAGATCATCGTCAACACCGACGAGTTCACCAAGCGGGCCCTGGCCAAGGTCGGCTACCCGGCCGACCCGCTGGCCGACGGCTCGCTGGAGGCCTTCCACCTGCACAAGGTGCCGCTGACGACGCTGACCCTCGAAGCGCTCAAGGACAGCGGCCTGGCCCGCAAGGACGCCGAGCGGGCGAAGAACATGTTCGCCCTGGGTCTGCTCTCCTGGATGTACCACCGGCCCACCCGCGGCACCGAGACCTTCCTGCGCAGCAAGTTCGCGAAGAAGCCGCAGATCGCCGAGGCCAACATCAGCGCCTTCCGGGCGGGCTGGAACTTCGGTGAGACGACGGAGTCCTTCGCGGTCTCCTACGAGGTGCCGCCGGCCAAGCTGCCACCGGGCCGCTACCGCAACATCTCGGGGAACCTGGCCCTCTCCTACGGCCTGATCGCCGCCGCCGAGCGCTCCGGGCTGCCGCTCTACCTCGGCTCGTACCCGATCACCCCGGCCTCGGACATCCTGCACGAGCTGAGCAAGCACAAGAACTTCGGGGTCCGCACCTTCCAGGCCGAGGACGAGATCGCCGGCATCGGCGCGGCGCTCGGCGCGGCCTTCGGCGGCGCGCTCGGCGTGACCACCACCTCGGGCCCGGGCGTGGCGCTCAAGAGCGAGACCATCGGTCTGGCCGTCTCGCTCGAACTGCCGCTGCTGGTGGTCGACATCCAGCGCGGCGGGCCGTCCACCGGGCTGCCGACCAAGACCGAGCAGGCGGATCTCCTGCAGGCGATGTTCGGGCGCAACGGCGAGGCGCCGGTGCCGATCGTGGCCCCGGCCACTCCGGCCGAGTGCTTCGACGCGGCGCTGGAGGCGGCACGGATCGCGGTGACCTACCGGACGCCGGTGTTCCTGCTCTCGGACGGCTACCTGGCCAACGGCTCCGAGCCGTGGCGGATCCCCGAGGTCGGCGAACTGCCCGCGATCGAGCCGGACTTCGCCACCGGCCCGAACCGGGAGGACGGCGCGTTCTGGCCCTACCTGCGCGACCCCCAGACGCTGGCCCGCCCCTGGGCGGTGCCCGGCACCCCGGGCCTGGAGCACCGGATCGGCGGCATCGAGAAGCAGGACGGCACCGGCAACATCTCGTACGACCCGGCCAACCACGACTTCATGGTCCGCACCCGGCAGGCCAAGGTGGACGGGATTACCGTTCCTGCTATCGATGTTGACGACCCGTCCGGCGATGCGCGGGTGCTGGTGCTCGGCTGGGGTTCGACCTACGGGCCGATCACCGCGGCCGTCCGCAGGGTCCGCGCGGACGGCGGCCGCGTCGCCCAGGCCCACCTGCGGAACCTGAACCCCTTCCCGGCCAATCTCGGCTCGGTGCTGAAGGGTTATGACAAGGTCATCGTCCCCGAGATGAACCTCGGACAGCTGGCGCTGCTGCTGCGCGCCAAGTACCTGGTGGATGCGCAGTCCTACAACCAGGTACGCGGACTTCCTTTCAAGGCGGCCCAGTTGGCGGATGTTCTGTGGGCGGCGGTCGGCAGCCTGGACGAGTCGCCGCACGAGTCGCCGCACGAGTCGCCGCACGAATCGGCGGGTGAGCCGGCGGCCGTGTCGGCGGGCGAGGAGGACAACCGATGAGCGAGCAGTTCCCCTCGTTGAAGCTGGTCCCGAAGAGCGAGGCGCCGCAGAGCGCCAAGGACTTCAAGACGGACCAGGAGGTGCGATGGTGCCCGGGGTGCGGTGACTACGCGATCCTGGCGGCCGTGCAGTCCTTCATGCCGGAGCTGGGGATCAAGCGGGAGAACACCGTCTTCGTCTCCGGGATCGGCTGTTCCTCGCGCTTCCCGTACTACATGAACACCTACGGCGTTCACTCGATCCACGGCCGCGCGCCGGCCATCGCCACCGGGCTCGCCTCGTCCCGGCAGGACCTGAGCGTGTGGGTGGTGACGGGTGACGGCGATGCGCTCTCGATCGGCGGCAACCACCTGATCCACGCGCTGCGGCGGAACGTCAACCTGAAGATCCTGCTGTTCAACAACCGGATCTACGGCCTCACCAAGGGCCAGTACTCGCCGACCAGCGAGGTCGGCAAGATCACCAAGTCGACGCCGATGGGCTCGCTGGACGCCCCGTTCAACCCGCTCTCGCTGGCGATCGGCGCGGAGGCGTCGTTCGTCGCGCGGACGATCGACTCCGACCGCCAGCACCTCCAGTCGGTGCTGCGGGCGGCGGCCGAGCACGAGGGCACGGCGCTGGTGGAGATCTACCAGAACTGCAACATCTTCAACGACGGCGCCTTCGAGGTGCTGAAGGAGCCGGGCACCCGGGACGAGGCGCTGATCCGCCTGGAGCACGGACAGCCGATCCGGTTCGGTGCGGACCGCGCCCAGGGCGTCTTCCGCGGTCCGGACGGCGAGCTGTTCGTCGACGCCGTCACCGCCGGGAACGAGGCGTCGGTGGTCGTCCACGACGCCCACGCCGCGGGTCCGGCCGGGGCGTTCGCCCTCTCGCGGATCGCCGACACGGACACGCTGCACCACACTCCGATCGGCGTGCTGCGAAGCGTGAAGCGGCCGGTCTACGACGAGCTGATGGCCGCCCAGCTGGCCGCGGCGGCCGACCAGCGCGGCCGGGGCGAGCTGGCCGCGCTGCTGGCCGGGAACGACACCTGGACCGTCGACTGAGGCCGGTTGCACGGTGACGGCGCCCCCCGGCCTCGGCCGGGGGGCGCCGTCGTTCCTGCCGGCGGTTACTGCTGTCGTTCCTACCGCCGGTTCCTGCCGGCGGTTACTGCTGGACCCACTCGACCAGCTGGATCACGACCCCGTTCGGGTCGGTGACCTGGAACAGCTTCTCGCCCCACGGCTCCTCCAGCAGGGGCATGGTGATCTCCACGCCCTCGCTGCGGAGGCGGGCCTCCTCGTCCTCCAGGCCGGTGACGTTGAAGGCGAGGATCAGCCCGGCGGCGTGCTGGTCACGGAACCCTGCCGGCAGCACCTCGTTGCCGCGCCGCAGGTAGATCACGTTCATCCCGGAGTCCTCCCGTCCGAGCGAGACGAATCCGTCGGCGGCCATCTGCTCGGTGAACCCGAAGTGCGTCTGCAGGAAGGCCGAGGAGGCGGCCTCGTCCTCGACGGTGAGCGAAACGGCGGCGGCGGTGATCTGCATGGATGAGTGCCCTCTCGTCGGCGAATACCCCGTACGCAGTACACTATACATAGTACGGAGAATCGCGCAAGGGGGGTGGGCGGGCGTGGCTGGGCGTGCGTCCCGGGGTACGCCCAAGACGCTTGCGTTAGAGCGGACTCAAACTTCTACTGTCCCTGTTGTGGCCGGCGGAGAGATCCTTCCCGCGGCCGGAGGACTCGACCGTCCACGACGAACAGCCGCCCCCGGGCGGCGGAAACGGACCACCTGTGAACAGCACCGCCGTCGCCCCCGCCCCCGCCGCGACCCGCCAGGAGCGCTTCGACCACGGGATGGAGGTCCTCACCCGTATCGACGGGGAGGGCGGCCAGAGGGTCATCGACGCGCTGGCGGACGTCTCGCCGGAGCTGGGCCACCAGGTCGTCGCCTGGGCGTTCGGCGACATCTACGACCGGCCCGGCCTGGCCCCCCGTGACCGGCAGCTGGTCACCCTCGGCATGCTCACCGCCCTCGGCGGCTGCGAGCCGCAGCTGGACGTGCACATCAACGCGGCCCTCAACGTCGGCCTCAGCCCCGAGGAGATCGTCGAGGCGCTGCTGCACTCGGCCGTCTACTGCGGCATGCCGCGCGCCCTCAACGCCACGTTCGTGGCGAAGAAGGTCTTCGCCGAGCGCGGCCTGTCGCCGGTGGGTGCCGCGGCGCAGGGCTGAGCGGACGGCCGGTGGACGGTCGGACGGCCGGATGGAAGCGGACGGGAGCGGACGGGAGCGGACGGGAGCGGACGGAAGCGGGCGTGGAGGCGGGGGTTTCACCGGCTCCACGCCCGCTCAGGATCCGGACGTCACTTCCAGGAGATGGCGCCCTTGCCGAGGGTGTACGGGGAGCCCCAGTACTCGGCGCCCGTGACCTTGGTGGCGGTCGGGGCGAGTGCGACCGCGCAGGCCTGGGCGGTCTTGCCGTTGGTGAAGCCCTTCGGCAGCGAGGAGCTCGGGCACTTGGCGAAGCTGCCGATGATCATCAGCTCCTGGGCCTCGCTGCCGTCCGGCAGGAGGCCCTTGATGTGGTCCACGCTGGTGTAGGCCAGGTCGGTGGTCCCGGTGTTGGTGATCGTGTAGTGCACGTAGTACGGGACGAGGCCCTTCACCTTGTCGCCCAGCTTGAGCGCGTCGAGGTCGGCCGGGTCGCCCGTCTCGATCGAGCTGACGGACAGGGCGATGACGCCCTTGGTGCTGCCCGAGGTGAACTGCACCTGGGCGGGCTGGCCGATCTTGAAGGTCTGGCCGGGGGTCGCGTCCGTGCCGCCGCCGGTGGCGGGTGCGGGAGCACTGGCCGAGGTGCCGGTCGAGGCGCTGGCGGACGGGCTCGCGGCGGCCGGGGTGGTCGGTGAGGTGGCCGGCGTGGTCGGGGCGGCTGCCGAGGTCGTCGGGGCGGCGGCCGGCGGCGGGGTGTTCTTCGCCGAGTCCGACGAGTTGTCGTCGTTGCAGGCGGTGAGGGTCAGTGCGCCGACGGCTGCCAGTCCGACGAGTGCCCGCACGCTTCTACCGCTACTGAGGCTGTTCACAGGAGGTCCCCCCGTGTTCCGCAGTGCCAAATGGCGCTGCTCGTACCTCTGTTGATAGCGCGTGGGCGGGGGAGCGCACCATGGTCTTGGCGGGCTTTTGACCCGGATGTGACGTGACCGCGTCGGGGCTGTTGACGAGCCGGTACGGCCGTGGTGTTTGCCGGGGCGGCCGGGGCGCGCACCTGCGGCGCAGCGTTCCGGGCGGTCCCGGGTCCGTTGAGGCGGCGTCTCGGAGCATCTCGGGCCGCTGCTTCGGGCGCGGCCGTCGCTACGGTGGTGGCCATGAGTGCGGGGGAGAACTCGGTCCGGGCCGGGATACGGCGGGTGCTGCTGACGTTGCTGGGCCTGGTCGTGGCGGCGGCGGTGGTCGTCGTCGCAGGGCTCGCCTGGGCGATCCACGACCTGACCGCCATTCCCAAGGCGCCGGACGCGGCAGGGCTGGCCCGGTCCGCCGAGACGCGTGAGGCGCGCGAGAAGGCGGTGGCGTTCGCCGACGAGCAGACGGCACGGCTACGGGTGGCGGCGCCCTGGGCGGAGGTCCTCGACAGCTCGGTCGCCGACCACTGCCATGCCGAGGCCCGCAGCGAGAGCTTCGGCGGGAAGCGGGCGTGGTCGGGGGTGACCTGCGAGCGGACGACGGTGCTGTACGCGGCGTTCGACGGCGAGATCGAACCGCGGCTCGCGGACCTGGACGGGGCACTGGCCGGGGGCGGGTGGAAGCCGCGCTCGGACGGCAAGACGCTGCTGCAGCAGCTGCGGCACGTGCACAGCCCGGGTTCCGACGCCACGGCCGAGCAGACGGCGGAGGCGCTGGCCCGGCCGAACGCGGTCAGCGTCGATCACGTGCCGGGCGATGGGCGGAAGAGGATCGCCCTGACCGTGGCAGTCATGGACGGCAAGGGATTTCCGTCAGTGAACGGGAGTTGGGACGACCGGCCTTCACTGAGCGGTCCGGACGCGAAGCCGTACCTGGACCGGGAGTCCGAGCGCGTGGTGTATTTCGACTGGCGGAGAGTGGACGCCGAGGGGCTCAAGGCCAAGGCGTATGCGGGACACCGGTATCTGATGGCGATCGGCGTCAGCCAGGTCTACGCCAGCGGCTGCCCGGGCGCCGAGTGCAACGGCGTCGGCCCTGCCTGGTAGGGGCGATGGCTGCCGTGGTGGCGGCGGCCATCGCCCGGGCCGGGGAGGTCAGACGAGGTGGTCGAACTCGCCGGCCTTGGCCCCGAGGATGAAGGCGCGGAGCCTGGCGGCGGTGGTGGTGACGATGACGTCCGGGGCGTCGGACTCGCGGAGGTGGCGGATGTCGCCGGTTCCAGGGGCCACTTCGAGGCAGTTGTTGCCACCTTCTGCATCGCTGTACGACGACTTCTGCCAGCTCAGCTGTTGCATGGGTAGCTCCTTGGATGCGAGGGCCACGGCCGCTTAGGCGAGGTGATCGAAGTCGCCAGCTTTGACGCCGAGGATGAAGGCACGGAGCTTGGTGGTGGTGGTGGTGACGATGACGTCCGGGTCGTCGGACTCGCGGAGGTGGCGGATGTCGCCGGTTCCAGGGGCCACTTCGAGGCAGTTGTTGGAGCCTTCTCCCTCGCTGTATGACGACTTCTGCCAGGAGAGATAGGACATGAGACGCCCTTCAGTTCGGGAGTAGATAGAGGAGGTGTTGGATCAGTCCGAGCGAGCTGCGGAAGGGTAGGTCACGCAGAGACCTGCTCGTGTCGATGGCCGGCAGCGAGACATCGCTCAGCTGCTCAAACTTCAGGCGATACGCCGCGATGTCGGCCTGATCGCCAAGGTGCTCGGCACGCTTGGGGCCATCGAGAACGACTGTCGACAGTGCGGCGCAACCGGGGTCGCAGAACAGGAACGAAGAGGATAGCGGAGCGTGCTTCGGTGCGGTGAACGGAAGAATCTGGATGGTGACGTTGGGGAGTTCTGCCATGTCAAGCAGGTGAAGTAGCTGAGCTCGCATGACATCCTCGCCCGGGAATCGCATGCGCAACGCTGCTTCGTGAATAACGAAGTGAAACTGCCTGTCCTTGTCATCGATCAGAATCCGCTGCCGATCCACACGGAACTGAACGGACGTCGCGACATCCCACTTGCCGCTGTGGTAGCTGTCCGCATAGATCGCTTCTGCGTATGCGGGCAGTTGAAAGACTCCAGGGATGTAGAGCGCGTCGTAGCCTTCCAGGCGGACGGCTCGGCCCTCGGCCTCGGCCAGATCGAGGGCGAGCGCGGGAACCTTGCCCTTGTATGTCGTCCACCAGCCTTTGCCGTCACTGCTGCCCAGATCTTGCAGAAGCTCGACGTAGGTGGCATCCGTGCACCCGTAGGCCGCAAGTAGCGTGACGAGCCGATCCGGATCGAGCCCGGTGCGGGCGGCCTCGATGTGACTGAGCTGCGGGCCGCCCATGCCGACGAGGGCGCCGGCATCCTTCACGGCCAGCCCGGCAGACTCACGCAGTCTCCTCAGCTCAGCGCCGAACCGCTTCTGCCGTTCGCTGATTTGAGTCCTGAGTGCCAAGGGTCTTCCTTCCGTGTCGGAGCAGTTTCCCGCTTCGAGCGCGCCGGGCGCCACTCACAAGAGTGAGGTTACTCGGCCTCAGGGGCCATCTTCCGCGGTTGTGTTGCACGCGTGGAACCTGTGACCCTACTCTCAGTGTTGCACCGATCACACGACGGAGCGTCAGTAATGCCCTGTCCGGGCGCCGCAGAGCAGCCATGTGCGGCCTGGCTCACGGTCACGTCTCCGCCGCGAACTCCCTCTCCTTCTCCGGAGGTTCTTCGTGCGTGCCTTCAACCCTCCCGACTGGTCCGCCGCCCGTGACGAGCTGCGTGACGTCCTCAACGCCTCCGGCTGGCCGGACGACGTCATCGCCGACGCCGAGCTCGCCCTCCACGAGCTCTTCGTCAATGCGTGGAAGCACGCCGGCAGCCAGGCGCCCCTCGTGGTGGTCGTCCTCCTGAACCGGACGCTCCGCGTCTCGGTCAGCGACGACAGCCCCGACCTCCCCGAACAGCGCGCCTCCGCCGACCCGTACGAGCTCTCCGGACGCGGCCTGCACCTCGTCCGCTCGCTCACCCACCGCTTCGGGAGCGACCCGCGCAAGCGCGGCAAGAGTGTCTGGTTCGAGTTGGACGCCGCCGCGTGAACCACCCCCTCCTCTCCCTGCGGGGTGAACCGTGGGGGTTCTGATCCCGCTCGTCACCGGCTCCACCCAGGTCGAGCGAACGACCGTCCCCTACCTCATCGTTGAGGCCGTCCCCGACGCGACCGTGCAGCTCCGCCTCGCCGTCGACCTGGACATCCACGCCGGCCCGGGCGAACAGCTCGCCTTCCCCCTCACCCGCGACCAGGCCCACGAGCTCCTCCACGGCCTCGCCGCCCACCTCGGTCATCGCGTCATCGGGATCCGCCGATGAGATCCGGCACCGCCGAGTTCCTGATCGGCGCCGCCTTCGCCGTCCTGCTCGCACTCGCGATCGCCACCGTCGTCCTGGGCGTCATCACCGCTCTCAATGTTGCAAAGCCCGAGGACGACGCGCCCACCGGGCGTACGCCGAACTGACCGGCCCGCCCCACCCCGCCCACCCTCCCGGAAGGGCACCTCCATGCCCGAATCGCCCGTACCGCAGCAGCCCCCGCTCGCCGACGCCCTCATCGACGTCCTCGGCAACGCCCTGGCCGCCGCCCACTTCGCCGTCGCAGCCGCGTTCAACGCGCACGCCCGGGGCGACGTCACCCCCGCCGTCCCCGACGACTTCGACTGGCCCCAACTCGAAGCCTTCATCCACCAACTCGGCTACGAGGCCGACGAGTCCGACGCGGCCCTCAACCTCTACCGGCTCCTCACCGCCGCCCAGCGGATCGCCTACCGCGAGGGCGCCGGTCGCAACACCACCTGGCACCCCGCCCGCCTCAACCCCAGACCGAGGCCCGGGCCCGGAGCTCCCCGGTGATCGATCCCAAGCGGTCGCGTGACGGGCCCGAGCGGCCCGTGAGCCTCGGGTGTCGGGCGTCGGCCGGCTACCCGGCGAGGGGCCAGCCGATGACCTGGTCGAGTTCGACTCCGCGGAGAACGGCCTTCTCCAGCCTGACATCGGTGGCGTCGGTGAGCCCGTAGGGCGGAGTACCGGTGAGGACCCGGCCGAGACGGGCGCCGGTCAGGTCCGCTGCCCGGAGGTCGGCGCCGGTGAGGTCGCAGCCGGCCAGCATGACGCCCCTCATCGAGGCGCCGCTCAAATCGGCTCCGCGGAGATCGCACAGCTTGAAGTGGCAGCCGTCGAGCGTGGCGTGGCGGAGATCGGTCCCACGGAACGTGCACCGCGTGAACCACAGCGGCCGCAGCCGTACCGACGCGAGGTCCGCGCCGTCGAAGGACTCCCGCTGGAGAGTCGCGTACAGGCGGCGCGAGGCGAGCTCGTCCTTCGGCGTCATCGGTCGGCTCATGCGGGACATCGTGCCAGCCCGCAGCGGGGCGTCTCGGCTGCGGGGCACCTCGGCGGCGGGGCGTCCCGGCGCGCGGTCGCGGAATAGCCCGGGCGCGGCCGAGGCTGACCTGACCATGGGTGAGATTCTCGTGACCGGCGCGACCGGCAACGTGGGCCGGGAGGTCGTTGTCCAACTCCTGGCCAGGGGTGCCTCCGTGCGTGCACTGGCGCGTGATCCCGAAACGGCCGGGCTGCCGGCTGGAGCCGAGGTCGTGGGCGGGGACCTCTCCCGGCCGGACACACTGGAGGAGGCACTGGTCGGGAGCGACACGGTGTTCCTGATCTGGCCGTTCCTCACGACCGAGGGCGCCCCCGCCGTGCTGGAGGCGATCGCTCGGCACGCCCGCCGCGTCGTCTATCTCTCGTCGTCGGGGGTGAACGAGGGCGCCGAGCGCCAGACCGACCCGATCAACCAGCTCCACGCCGACATGGAGCGCCTGGTCGAAGGATCCGGCCTGGCGTGGACGTTCCTGCGGTCGAACACCATCGCCTCCAACGCGCGGGGGTGGGCCGAGCAGACCCGCACCACGGACGTCGTCCGCGGGCCCGACATCGCTGCCACGGCGGTGATCCACGAGCGCGACGTCGCGGCCGTGGCGGCACACGCGCTCACCGACGACGGGCACGTGGGCGGGACGTACGTCCTGACCGGTCCTCAGGTGCTCAGCAGGGCCGATCAGGTGCACGCGATCGGGGTGGCGATCGGCCGTCCGACGCGTTTCGAGAAGGTCCCGGTGGAGGCCGCCCGCCGGCAGATGCTCGCCGACGGAAGGCCCCCCGCTCTCGTCGAGGCCCTGTTGGCCAGCGCCGAAACACGACCGGGATCGGACGTGATCACGTCGGCGGTGGAAGTGATCACCGGACGGCCGGCGCGCACGTTCCGCTCGTGGGCGGAGGAGCACGCGGACGGGTTCCGCTAGGACGGGATCCGCTCACACGGGATCCGCTCACACGGGATCCGCTCACACGGGTGGTCGTGACCGCCCCTGTCCCGGTCGGCCTCGCGGGCGAAACCCCCGTGCCGTTCGGAGCGGTGTCTCCTACGCTGCTGCGGCGTGAGCACATCGAACGCCGTACCCGTCCTGCGAACCCCTGACCTGCGGAGCGCCTATCAGGCGGCCCGGCGGATCCTGGACCTCGCCATCCCCATGGACCGGTTCAACATCAGCGCGGAGGCACAGGCGCGGACCCTGGCCGAGGCGCAGCGCATGGCCGCCGCCTTCCCGGACGCCAGGCTCTGCACCGAGGACCCGTACCGGCCCGAGTCCCACGACGACGTCCGGCGCATGGTGGTGGCGGGGGAGGAGGGCGTGGCGGCGGTGCTCCCCGTCGTGCTCGTCATCGAGAACCAGCCGGTCGGGTCGATCGAGGAGAGGTTCCTCGACGTGATCGGCTCCGGGCCCGCCTACGTCGACTGGGACTGCTTCTGGTGGCCGGCCGTCCCGGAACTCGGCCTGGACATCCGCAACAAGGACGCCTACGTCCAGATCGTCTTCAACAGCCACGGGGTGGGCCGCGACATCCCCGCAACCGATCACACGGTGTACATCCACTTCCGGGAGGGTGACGTCGAACGCGCCGAGTGGCTGGCCCGGCAGGCGGGACTCCGGCCGATCGGGCCGGTGGAGTGCGGCTGGTAGCCGGCGAGACGCCCCACCCGCCCCGGGACCCTGCCGGCCCGAGGCGTGCCCCACCCGCCCGGGACCGGCCCGGGCGTACCCCGGCCCCGGGCCTCACCCGGCCCGGGCGCCCGGTCCCGGCCGCCACCGGGGCGCGGTCACGGCTCGTGCCCCATGTGGTCGGGACAACAGGCGGCCGACGCTGAATCCCTGGCCCGGCGGCTTGGGGATCAGGCCGCCGGACCCCAGTTGTCCACATCACAGGGGTTCACATGAAAACCACCCGGTCCGTTCCCACCGTTCCGCACGCCCGCGGCGCCTCCGTGGGTACCTCACTGGTCGGCCTGCTGGAGCAGCAGGTGCACGCGCGGCCCGAGGCCGTCGCGGTCGTCGACGGGGAGCGGAGCCTCACCAACCGGGAGCTGTCCGCCGAAGCCGGCCGGCTCGCCGCCCGTCTGCACCGCCTGGGAGCGGGCGCCGACGACTGCGTCGGCCTGTGCGTCGAACCGTCCGTCGACCTGATGGTCGGCGCCTGGGGCATCCTGCACGCCGGGGCCGGCTACCTGCCGCTCTCGCCGGACTACCCCGAGGACCGGCTGCGCTACATGATCGAGGACAGCCGCACCCGGGTCATCGTCACCCAGGGCCACCTGCGGGACCGCCTGGCCGGCCTGGCCCCGCAAGGCACCCGGATCGTCACCGCCGCCGAGGCCCCGGCCGACACCGCCTCCGGGGCGTCGGTCGACGGCGCGGAGGCGCCCCCGGCCGGGCCCCGCCCGGAGGCCCTGGCGTACGTCATCTACACCTCCGGCAGCACCGGGCGCCCGAAGGGCGTGATGATCGAGCACCGCAGCGTCGTGTCCCAGCTGCGCTGGATGCACGCCACCGGCCACCTGGGCGCGGGCGTGGCGGTGCTGCAGAAGACACCGATGAGTTTCGACGCGGCCCAGTGGGAGATCCTGGCCCCGGCGGCCGGGGCCCGGGTCGTCATGGGCGCGCCCGGCGTGTACCGGGACCCGGAGGCGCTGATCGCCACCGTCCGGCGGCACGGGGTGACGGCGCTGCAGTGCGTGCCGACCCTGCTCCAGGCGCTGCTGGACACCGAGGGGTTCGCCGAGTGCACCAGCCTCACCCGGGTGTTCTCCGGCGGCGAGGCGCTCTCGCAGCGGCTCGCCCGCTCGTTCTCCGGCCAACTGCCGTGGGCCTCACTGGTCAACCTCTACGGGCCCACCGAGTGCACCATCAACGCGACCGCCCACGTGGTGGACCCGGAGACGATCGGCGACGGCGCGGGCACCGTCCCGATCGGGCGCCCGGTCGACAACACCCACTGCTTCATCCTGGACGGGGACCTGGCGCCGGTGGGCGTCGGGACGACCGGCGAGCTGTACATCGGCGGGGTCCAGCTGGCGCGCGGATACCTGCACCGGCCCGAGCTGACCGTCGAGCGCTTCATCCCCTCCCCGTTCATCCCGACCGAGCGGCTCTACCGGACGGGCGACCTGACGTACTGGAACGAGGACGGCACCATCCAGTTCGCCGGCCGGGCCGACAACCAGGTCAAGCTCCGCGGTCACCGCGTGGAGCTGGACGAGGTCGCCGTCGCCATCGAGGAGCACACCTGGGTCAGACGGGCGGCGGCGATCGTCACCGACGACGAACGCACCGGCCACCAGAGCCTGGTGGCGTGCGTCGAGCTGAACCCCCGGGAGGCGGCCCTGATGGACCAGGGCAACCACGGCCGCCACCACCAGTCCAAGGCGAGCCGGCTCCAGGTGAAGGCCCAGCTGTCCGACCCGGGCCTGCGGGAAGCCGGGGAGCTGCGCGGGCGGCCGGTGGTGGAGCTGCCCGGCAAACGGGAGTCCGGCCTCCAACGGCGCGAGACGTACGCCCGCAAGACCTACCGCTTCTACGAGGGCGGGCCCGTCACCCGGGACGATCTGCGCAGGCTGCTCGCCCCGCGCCCGGCCGGCGCCTACGCCCGTCGGCTCGACCGGCTGACCTTCCCCGAACTCGGCCGGATCCTGCGGTGGTTCGGGCAGTTCCACAGTGAGGAGCGGCTGCTGCCCAAGTACGCGTACGCCTCGCCCGGCGCGCTGTACGCGACGCAGCTCTACCTGGAGACCGGCGGCCTGGACGGCCTCGACGCCGGCCTGTACTACTACCACCCGGTCGACCACACCCTGGTCCGGATCGGCCCGGCCGAGGAGCGCGCCGAGGCGTACCTCTCGGTGCACTTCTCCGGCAAGAAACGGGCGATCGAGCCGGTGTACAGCAACAACATCCAGGAGGTCCTGGAGTTCGAGGCCGGGCACATGCTGGGCGTCTTCGAGGAGGTGCTGCCGGCGTACGGCCTGGCCGTCCGCCCGCTCGGCCTCGACGCCTCCCTCAAGGACCGCCTGGACGTCGCGGAGGAGGACTACTACCTGGGCACCTTCGCGATCGGGGGCGGTGGCGGCGCGCCGCGGCCGGAGACCGTCGAGCTGTTCGTCCAGGCCCACCCCGGCCGGGTCGACGGCCTGCCGGCCGGCCAGTACCGCTACGTGAAGGGAGAGTTGGTGCACGTGTCGGACGAGCTGGTGCAGTCGCGGCACGTGATCGCGATCAACCAGGGCGCGTACGAGCGGGCCGCCTTCGGCATCACCGCCGTCAGCCGGGCCGACCGGCCGTGGCTGGAGTACATCGACCTGGGCACCAAGCTGCACCACCTCCAGCGCAACGGCCTCGCCCTGGGGTTCATGTCCTCCGGCTACAGCTCCCGGACCGGCCATCCGCTGCCGGCCGCGCGGCGGATCGACTCGATCCTGGACGCCTGCGGCATAGCCACCGGGCCGTCGTACTTCTTCGTCGGCGGCAAGGTCAGCGAGGAGCAGATCCGCAGCGAGGGCATGCGCGAGGACGCCGTCCACATGAAGGGGCCGGCCGAGATCATCAAGGACGAGCTGGCGACCTTCCTGCCCGACTACATGCTCCCGAACCGGGTGCTGGTGCTGGACTCGCTGCCGCTGACGGCGAACGGGAAGGTCGACGCCAAGGCCCTGGCCACCTCCGAGGCCGTCTCCCGGGCGGGTGGCAGGAGCGCGTACGTGGCTCCCGCGACGCGCTACGAGCGGTGGCTCGCGCAGGCGTGGGGCAGGGCGCTGAAGTACGAGAACGCCTCGCCGGCGCTGTCGGCGGAGGGCTCGCCGGAGGGTGCGGCGGAGGGTGCAGTGGAGGGTTCGGCCGTGGTCTCGGTGGAGGACGAGTTCTTCGCCGCCGGCGGCAACTCGCTGATCGCCGTGGCGCTGGTCAACCGGATCAACCGGGAGTTCGGCATCCGGCTGCCGCTCCAGGTGGTGTTCGAACACCCCAAGCTGGCCGACCTGGCCGCGCGGATCGAGGGCGCCGTGGCGGGTGCCCGGGTGGGCGGCGACGCGGCCGGCGGGCCGAGCTCGCGGTTGGTGCCGCTGCACCCCGGCAGCGCGGACCGTCCCGTGTTCTGCTGGCCGGGCCTCGGCGGCTACCCGATGAACCTGCGTCTGCTGGGACGCGAGGCGGGCGACGGGCGCGCGTTCTACGGGATCCAGGCACACGGCATCAACGCCGGCGAGGAGCCGTACCCGACCATCCGGGAGATGGCCGCCGCCGACGTCGCCGAGATCCGGCGGGTGCAGCCCGAGGGGCCGTACACGCTCTGGGGCTACTCCTTCGGCGCCCGGGTCGCGTTCGAGGCGGCCTGGCAGTTGGAGAGCGCCGGGGAGCGGGTGACGGAGGTGCTGCTGATCTGCCCGGCCAACCCGAAGGTCCGCCAGGCCGACGGCCGGCGCTACGGGCGGGAGGCGTCGTACCGCAACCCGGCGTACCTGACGATCCTGTTCTCCGTCTTCGCCAGTGCCGTCAGGAGCCCCGAACTGGAGCGCTGCCTGGCCGAAGTGGAGGACGAGGACGGCTTCGTGGCCTTCGTCCATCGTCTGCTCCCGGAGCTGGACGAGGAGATGATCCGGCGGATCACCCGAATCGTGGGCGAGACCTACGAGTTCGAGTACACCTTCCGTGAGCTGGCCGAGCGGCGGCTGGACGCGCCGGTGACCGTCTTCAAGGCCTCGGGGGACGACTACTCGTTCATCGACGGGCACACCGGCTGGTCCGCGCGCCCGCCGACCGTGGTCGAACTGGCCGGAGACCACTACGGCGTGCTGAAGGAGCACGGCATCGGCGAACTGGCGGCGGCGATCCGCAACCGCTAGGCCGCCGCCGGTCCGGCAGAAGGGCGACGCCCTGCACCGCACGGTGCCGGTCGCCGCCCTTCTGCGTGAGGCCGGGGCCCGGCGAGGCCAGGGGCGCGGCCCTTCCCGGGAGGTCTCCTGTCGGACGGGTGTGCCAGAGTCTGCGCATGCTTGAGATCGCGGTGAAGACGGAGAAGCCGGGGCGGCAGGTCCGCGTGACCGCCGAGGAGCTGGCCGGGCTGGTCCGTCGGCTCGACGGCAACGGTGACCGGTTCCTGGTGCTCCAGCGCGTCCCGGATCTTCCCGACGTCTTCGCCCAGGTCTGGGAGGAGGCCGACGGTGTCTTCACGCTGGAGCACCGCGACGGGGGCGCCGACCGGCACTTCGAGACCCGGGTCGAAGGCTCCGAGGCCGTGATCGCGGCGCTGACCGGCTGGGCCCGCCAGGAGGACGGCTGGGACACCGGCCTGGTCTGGTCGCCGCTGGACCTGGGCCCCACCCCTGAGGTGCCGCCGCTCGACCTGGACGAGGACGAGCGCGGGGAACTGGAGAAGAGCGTCCGCGAGATGCTGGCCGCCGGCTACGCCTCCCGTGACCAACTGGCCGAGCACGCCGAGGAGTACCTCGTCTCCGGCGACCGCCGGCCCGTCTCGCGCGAGCAGGCACGAGTGCTGGCCGACCGGCTCTGGCTGGAGCGCGTCGCGGAACAGGCCGCCTGGCAGGGCGAGACCGACCCCGAGCGGCTCAGCCGCGCGTTCGCCGCCCTCCAGGAGGCCGGCATCACCGCCCGCGAGAACTTCACCTGCTGTCGCAGCTGCGGCGAGGCCGAGATCGGCGCCGAAGGCGGGCCCGATGCCCGTGGCTTCGTCTACTTCCACAGCCAGTGCACGGACTCCGCCGCGGCCGGCCACGGACTGATGCTGCTCTACGGGGGCTTCGACGGCTCGTCCGGGACCACCAGGGCCGTCGGCGAGGAGGTCGTGGCCGCCGTCGAAGCCGTCGGCCTCCGCACCGAGTGGGACCGCGACCCCGGCCGGGCCATCACCGTCACCCCGCTGGACTGGCGCCGGCGCCTGGTCGGTTAGCCGCACCGGGCCGGTTGCGCCGGCCTGGTTGCCCGGGCCTGGTTGCCCCGGAGTCGCAGTGGCCTGGTCGCGTTGGCCTGGGGCTCCGGTGAGTTGGAGCAGCCTGGGTCGCACCGCCTGGGTCGCAGCGGCCTGGTCGCGCCGCCCTGGTCCCACCGCCCTGGTTGCAGCGGCCGGCGAGGCCGGGGGCGCGGCCCACGCGGGGGAGGGCGTCCGGTCAGTGCCGCCCGGGCCCGGCCGACGAGCCTCCGGGGCCGGACACCCAGCGCGGATCCAACGCGACGGCCTTCACCCCTTCGAGGTCGAGCACCGGCTTGGTCCGGGTCCGCGGGCCCAGGTCGGAGGCCGCGTCGCAGGCGCCGGCCACCACCCGGCTGCCGTTCGGGCGCAGCGTGTCGACCGTGTTGCACCGGACCTCGCCGGTCGCGCCGGCCGACGCCTCGTAGGACTTCACGACGGTGCCGTCGGCCGTGGTTACCGTCTGGCAGCCCACCGGCGCACGGTCGCAGTTCATGCGGTCCTTCACCTGGTCCGTCACCCCGCTCTGCACGGTGATCGTGACCAGCCCCTTGCCCCGGCCGTCGTCGAGCAGTGCGGTGGCGTACTCGGGGCCGTTCTCCGAGCCCCCGGTCGCCTTCCCCCGGCCGGAAAGCATCGTGACCAGCAGCGCCCGGAGGTCGGACGGCTTCGCAGTCGGGGGTGCGTCGGTGGCGGACGGGGCGCCGCTGGAGGGCGACGCGCCGGTGGAGGGCTGGGCGGGGGTGGAGGACCGGGCGGCCTGCTGCACCGGGGTCGGGGGCGTCCGGTCGGCGCCGTGCACCAGGGCGGCGCCGACGCCCAGGACCGCGACGAACGCCACCACACCCGTCAACCGCGCGGCCCGGGCCCGGCGGTGCCGGCGCTCGCCCCGCTCCGCCGACCGCAGCACCAGATCGTGCGGGGGCGGCGCGAACCGGGCCGCCGCGCGGTCCAGGCCGTGGGCCATGGCGCGTCCCAACTCATGTTCCAGCTTCTCGTCCGCGGACACGGGATGACTCCGTTCATCCAAGTTCATCCAAGGGGTACCGCCGCCTCGGCCCACCAGGGGCGGCGGCTCGGCAGGAGCGCGGGGCTAACCCGCCGACACGTCGGCCAGCTCGTCGCCGAGCAGCCCGCGCAGCCTGCGCAGCGCACGCAGGCTACGGGTGCGGACGGTCGTGGGAGGAATCTTGAGGATCTGCGCGGTCTCCTCGACCGACCGGTCCTCCCAGTAGCGCAGCACCAGCACGGCCCGGTCGGCGGCGGACAGGCGCGCCAGCCCGTCCAGGAGGGTCAGCCGCAGGTCGGCCTGGTCGGCACGGGCCTCGGCCGTGTCGTCCAGCCGGTCGCTGACGCGCTCCCAGAAGCTCAGCCGCCGACGTTGCGCCAGGTACGTCCGGACCAGGACGGTGTGCGCGTAGGCCACCGGCGGCCGGTCGTGGTTGATCTTCCGCCAGGACCGGTACATCTTGGCGAGCGTCTCCTGCACCAGGTCCTCGGCCTGGTGCCAGTCCCCGGTGAGCAGACATGCCGTGCGGAACAGCCGACCGCCGGCGGCATGCGCGAACTCCAGGTAACCCGCAGGTGCTTCCCCCACCGAGACGTCCTTTCCTGCTTTCCTGTCGTCCCTCCTACATGCGGCCGTCCTCATCGCGCGTTTCCGGATGTGGCGCACGTCACTTCTGGGTTCCCGGTGGACTTCGGGGTTCCCGGCGGACTTCAGGAATCTCGGTGGACTTCGGGGTTCCCGGTGGGGAGGCGGTTGTCTCAGGGGCCGTCCATCCCCGGCAGCGTGTCCTGTTCCACCTCGTGGCGGGCCACGCGCTCGGACGGGTCCCGGCACTCCGGGCCGAGGCGCAGCATCCGGGACTCGGGGTCGTGCAGCGGCCGGTGGCAGCGGCGGCAGGTGACCCGGGGGCGCAGTACCTCCGGCGCGTCGGTGCCGGGGAGTGGTTCGGGGGTGAGGCCGGTCGCGGGGCTGGTCGCCGGGCTGGTCGGGGGACTGGTCGCGGGGCTGGTTGCGGGGCCGGCCGCGGGGTCGGCCGCCGGGGCGGTCGCCGGGCCGGGGTCGGGGGTGGTCATGGGCCGACGGTAGCGGGCGGGGGCGTGAAAGGATCTCCCCATGGCGAGTGAGCGCAGCAGTGCAGGAGACCCGGCGCGCACACTGGCGCTGCTCTGGGGCGTGTCGGCGGAGGAGAAGCCGGGTCGGCGGGGGCCACGACAGGCGAAGTCGTCGGCGGAGATCGCCGCCGTGGCGATCGCACTGGCCGACGCCGAGGGCGTGGACGCCGTGACCATGCGGCGCGTCGCCCAGGAGCTCGGCGTCTCCCCGATGGCGCTCTACACCTACGTGCCGGGCAAGGCCGAGCTGCTGGACCTGATGCTGGACACCGTCTACGCGACCATGCCGCGTACCGCCCCCGCCGGCGAGGGCTGGCGCGCCCGGGTCACCGCCCTGGCCGACGACAACCGTGCGCTCCATCGGGCGCACCCCTGGGTGGCCGGCGTGTCCACCAGCCGTCCGCCGTTGGGGCCGGGGGTGATGGCCAAGTACGAGTACGAGCTGCGGGCCCTGGAGGGGACCGGCCTGCCGGACGTCGAGCTGGACTCGGCCCTCACCCACCTGCTGGGCTTCGTGCAGACCTGTGCCCTGATGGCGGCCGACGAGCGTGCCGCCGAGCAGGACAGTGCGATGAGCGACACGCAGTGGTGGGCCGCCAATGCCGACCTGCTGGCCCGCGTGTTCGACCCCGAGCGCTACCCGGTCGCCGCTCGTGTCGGTGCCGCGGCCGGCGAGGCCCACGGCGGCGCCTACAGCCCGGATCACGCGTACGCCTTCGGCCTCGCCCGGGTGCTGGACGGCTTCGCGGCGCTGATCGCGGCGCGGGGCGAATAAGTCGACCGGTCTGCATATTCCTGTGTGGGGTGTGCCCGCTGGGTCTGCTGGGCCTGTGGCGTGCGCTGCGCCTGCGGCGTGGGCTGTGCTCGGCGTGCGACCCCCTGCGTGCGTCCGCGGCGCGCGTGAATCTGTAGACCGATCGGTATATGCAGACCGGTCTACATAGGTAGACCGGTCTGCATAAAACGCAGGCTCGCCCGCTCGTCCGGCCGCTCGTCCGGCGTGCCCGGGGTGCGCCCGGGCTCCCGGCGTACCCCGGGCGGGCCGGGCTCCCGGTGCACCGCGGACTCCCGGGGCCGACATCCCGCGCGGCGCCTCCTGCGGCGCCTCCCGCGGTGCCTCCCGTGGGGCGTCCCGTCGGCGGCCCGCCCCGCCCGGCCGCCCGCGGGGGCCTCCTCAGCGGCCCGGCCGGGCGTCGTACTCGGCGCGGGCCGTCAGCACGGCGGGCACGCGCGCCTCGGACCAGTGGGCGAGTGCCGCGACCAGCTGCGCGGCCTCCCGGCCCAGCGGGGTGAGGCTGTAGTCGACTCGGGGCGGGATGACCGGATGGGCCTCGCGCAGCACGAAGCCGTCGCGCTCCAGGGTCTGGAGGGTCTGCGCGAGCATCTTCTCGCTCACCCCCGCGACCCTGCGTCGCAGCTCGCTGAAGCGGTAGCCGCGCTCGTTCAGCGCCCCGAGCACCAGGACGCCCCAGCGGGTGGTGACGTGTTCCAGTACCCCGCGCGAGGGGCACATGCGGTCGAAGACGTCCGGCGGGGGCAGTTCGCCGACGGGCTTGGCCTTGCTCATTACCTCCATGTCAGTACCCTACTTTGAAGTGCGTACTTTCGGATAGTTAGTGCTGTCCCTAGGGTTAGTTGCGAGGTCAACAAGGACAACCCACCACGAGGGAGCACACCATGTACGTCGTCACCGGAGCCACTGGACAGCTCGGCCGCCTGGTCGTCGAGGGCCTGCTGGCCAAGGTCCCCGCGGGCGAGGTGGCGGTCGCCGTCCGCTCCGCCGCGAAGGCCGCCGACCTGGCCGCCCGAGGCGTGACCGTTCGCGAGGTCGACTACGACCGCCCGGAGAGCCTGGCCGGTGCCTTTGCCGCGGGTGACCGCGTGCTGCTGATCTCGGGCAGCGAGGTCGGCCGCCGGATCCCGCAGCACACCGCGGTGGTCGAGGCGGCACGTGCCGCCGGGGTCGCGCTGCTCGCGTACACCAGCGCGCCGGGTGCGGCCACGTTCCGGCTCGCGGACGAGCACAAGGCGACCGAGGTGGCGATCCGCGAGTCCGGCGTCCCCTACTCCTTCCTCCGTAACGGCTGGTACACCGAGAACTACCTGGGCGACGCCGCCGGCACGGTGGCCCGCGGCGTCGTGATCGGCAGTGCGGGCGAGGGCCGGGTGGCCAGTGCCCCGCGCAGGGACTACGCCGACGCCGCGGTCGCGGTGCTGCTCGGCGAGGGCGACGTGAGCGGTCACGCGGACACCGTGTACGAGCTGAGCGGCGACGCCGCGTGGAGCCTGCCGGAGCTGGCCGCCGAGCTGGCGCGGGTCTCGGGCCGGCCGGTCGAGCACCGCGAGGTGACCCCGGCCGAGCACCGCGAGGTGCTGGTCGGCGCGGGCCTGCCGGAGGGCTTCGCCGAGGTCCTGGTGGACGTGGACGCGGGCATCGCACGCGGCGAGCTGGCCGGCACCCCCGGCGACCTGGCCCGGCTGATCGGCCGTCCGACCGTCCCGCTGGCCGAGAGCGTGCGCGCCGCGCTGAGCGCCTGAGGGCCCCGGACCGCCCGTCCCGGCGGTCCCCGGTCCGCCCCTGTCATGACCAAAAACCGAATACGGAGATGACATCCTGCCCTTCGCCCGCTACCGTCGCCTCGACACACGTGCGCGCGGAGGGCAGGCCGTCAATGCCAGAGACAACCCAGCAGGAGGCCGGCAGAGGGCTCTGGTTCGGCATGGCCGCGTACGGGATCTGGGGGCTCTTCCCCCTGTTCTGGCCGCTGCTGGAGCCCGGCGCCGCCGACGACATCCTGGCCAACCGGATGGTCTGGTCGCTGGTCTCCGTGGCGCTGCTGCTGCTGGTCCAGCGGCACTGGGGCTGGATACGTCCGCTGCTGCGCCAGCCGCGCCGCCTCGCCATGCTGGGCGGTGCCGCCGCCGTGATCTCGGTCAACTGGGGCGTCTACATCTGGGGCGTCAACGCCGGGCACGTCGTGGAGACCAGCCTCGGCTACTTCATCAACCCGCTGGTCACCATCGGGTTCGGCGTGCTGATGCTGAAGGAGCGGCTGCGGCCCGCGCAGTGGGCGGCCGTCGGGGTCGGAGCCCTCGCCGTGGTGGTGCTGACGGTCGGGTACGGCCGGCTGCCGTGGATCGCGCTGACCCTGGCGTTCTCCTTCGCCACCTACGGGCTGCTGAAGAAGAAGGTCGGGCTGAGCGGGCTGGAGAGCCTGGCGGCCGAGAGCGCCTTCATGTTCCCCTTCGCCCTCGGCTACCTGATCTACCTGGAGGTCAGCGGCCGCGGCACCTTCGGGCACACCGTGGCCGGCTCGTACGGCTGGGGGCACTCGGGGCTGCTGATGCTCAGCGGGGTGATCACCGCGATCCCGCTGCTCTTCTTCGGCGCGGCGGCCGTCCGGGTGCCGCTCACCGTGCTCGGGCTGCTGCAGTACCTGGCGCCGGTGTTCCAGTTCCTGATCGGCGTCGCGGTCTTCCACGAGTCCATGCCGCCCGCCCGCTGGGCCGGCTTCGCCCTGGTCTGGGCGGCGCTGGCGCTGCTCACCTGGGACGCGCTGCGCCGGGTGCGGGCCGACCGCGTGGAGCGGGCGGCCGCCCTGGCCCGGACGGCCCCGGCCGACGCCACCGCTCCGGCAGAAGCCACGGCCCCGGCCGAAGCCGCCGCCACCGCCCGCTGACACCGGCGCGCCGGTGCCGCCCCGGCGGCGCCGGCCGACTGCCGCCCGCCGGTGGCACCCCGTCGCCCGCCCGCCGGTGACACCCTGCCGCCCGCCCGCCGGGCACCCCGTCGCCTGCCGGCCGGTGGCACCCCGCCGGCCGGTGGCGGGTTCTCAGGCCGTGATGTCCCGGCTAGTGAAACGGGACCACGCCGCCGCACCGAAGACCGCGACGTACGCACCCTGGAGCCCCAGGTTCTTCAGCACGTTGTCCCAGTACATCGGTTCGCGCAGCAGGTCCCCGAAGCTCAGCCAGTGGTGGGCGAAGAGGAACGGCTGGATCGCGTGCAGCTGCGGGAAGCTGTCCAGGATCTGGACGGTGATCACCAGGCCGACCGTGGCGGCCATCGCCGCGATGCCGCTGCCGGTGAGCGTCGAGATGAAGAGCCCGATCGCGACCAGCCCGGCCAGCGAGGCGGCCACCACGACGGCGACCAGCACCGCCCGCAGCAGGGCCGGGCCGACCCCGATGGTCTCCCCGGAGACCAGCGTGACCTCTCCCATCGGGAACAGCGCCGCGCCGGTGGCCAGCGCCGCCAGGGCGACGGTCAGGGTCGCGGCCAGACAGAACGCCAGCCCGGCGGTGAACTTGGCGGCCAGCAGCCTGGTCCGCCCGGCCGGTGCGACCAGCAGGTAGCGCAGCGTTCCGCCAGCCGACTCGCCGGCCACCGAGTCCCCGGCGACCACGCCGACGGTCATCGGAAGGAAGACCGGCAGCGACACCGCGAGCGCGGTGAAGACCAGGAACAGGCCGTTCTGCGTCACCTGGGCGATGAACGCCGGGCCCTCGCCCCTGCTCGGGCCGTCCGTCTCGATCTTGACGACCACGCCGATCAGGACCGGCAGCACGGCCAGGATGCCGAGCAGCACCATGGTCCGCACCCGGCGGAAGGTCAGCAGCAGTTCGCTGCGGAACAGCGCGAGGAACCCGGCCGCCGTCTGCGGCCGATGCCCGGCCGCCCGGGGGGTCACCACCCCCGTCGCCTCAGCCTGCGACATCGAATCCCTCCCCGGTCAGCGCCACGAAGGCGTCCTCCAACGTGCCCCGTTCCACACCGAAGCCGTGCACCCGCACCCCGGCCGCGACCAGTGCCGCACAGATCCCGGGCAGGACGTCGTCGGCCGGCGCGTCCAGCCCGCCGTCCACCCGGCCCTCGCCCTTCTGCAGTCCGGCGACGTGGTGTGCGGCCAGCACCTCGGCGGCCTGCGCCACGTCCGGTGTGCGGACCACCAGCCGGCCCTGCGCCCGGGCGGCCAGTTCGGCGACGGTGCCCTGCACCAGCAGCCGGCCGCGGGACATCACCGCGGCGTGGGTGCAGACCTGCTCGATCTCGTCCAGCAGGTGCGAGGAGAGGAAGACCGTCGTGCCCTCGGCCGCGACCTCCCGGACGAGGGCACGGATCTCCCGCATGCCCTGCGGGTCGAGGCCGTTGGTCGGCTCGTCGAGCACCAGCAGCTCGCGGGGCTGGAGCAGCGCCGAGGCGAGGCCGAGCCGCTGCTTCATGCCCAGCGAGTAGGCCCGGGCCTTCTTGCCCGCGGCGGCCGTCAGGCCGACCCGCTCCAGGGCCTCGGCCACCCGTTGCCGGCGGGTGCGCGGGTCGGCGGTCGGATCGGCCGCGTCGAACCGGGCCAGGTTGTCCCGGCCGGAGAGGAAGCCGTACAGCGCAGGGCCCTCGATCAGCGCGCCGACCCGGGGCAGCACCGTGCCGACGGACTGCGGCATCGGTTCGCCGAGCACGGTGGCCACGCCCGCGGTGGGCGCGATCAGACCCATCAGCATCCGGATGGTGGTGGTCTTGCCGGAGCCGTTGGGGCCGAGGAAGCCGAAGACCGAGCCCCGCGGGACCGTCAGGTCCAGCCCGTCCACGGCGAGCTGGCCGCCGCGGAACCGCTTGGTCAGGCCACTGGTCCTGATCACGTCGTCGGACCCGGAGACCGGCCCACCGGCCGAACCGGCCGAGCCGGACGCGGTGGACGCGGTGGAGGCGGCAGAAGTGGAGGAAACGGCAGAAGCGGAGGAAGCGCTGGAGGCGGAGGAGGGAGCGGAGGAGACGGCGGGAGCATCGGGAACGGCCACGGGGGCCGGGCGCGCAGCCGCGCCCCGGCCCCCGGCCGGCTCCGTAACGTCCCCCGTTACAGGAGCCTGGGTCACTTACTTCACCCCGGCCGCACTCTGCAGCACCGGCAGCGTCACCGCGCCCGCGAAGACCCGGCCGTCGTCGGTGACCAGCACGTTCAGCACCTTGGTGCTGATCAGCGAGCCGCCCTCGACCGGCTTGCCGAGCGACTTCACCAGCGCCAGCGGGTTCTGCACCCGGGCCTCGCCGCCCTTGCCGTGCCTGCCCTTCGCGCCCTCGGCCGGGACGGAGACGTCGCCGGTGGGCAGCTTGCCGCTCAGCACGGCCGTCCAGCCGTCGCCGACCACGTTCAGCCCGGCGGCGGCCTTCTCCGCCTCCTCCCGGGACGGGGCCTTCCCGGCGTCGCCGGCCTTCTGCTCCGTCACCTTGGCGCCCTTGGGCACCGTGAAGTCGAAGGTCTTGGCGGCCGGCTTGGCGAACGACACCTCGGTGAAGTGGACGTCGAACACCTTGCCGCCGTCGGTGCCCTTGACCAGCACCGCGAGCGGCACGCCGTTGTCGGCGGCCACCGCGATCCGCACCTCGCCGATGGTCGAGCCGGACCGGGTGGGCTTCAGGCTGAGCTGGTACGCCTTCTGCCCGGCGACGGTCGCCGTGCCGTCCACGGTGACGGTGGTGCTGCCCGCGCCCGCCGCGAGGAACTGGCGTGCGGCCTCCTGCGGGGTGGCCGGCACCTGGGTCAGCGGCGGCTTGCCGCCGTGCCCGTCACCGCCGAGCCCGTCGGGACGGGAGCCCTGCGGGGCCGTCAGGTGGACGGCCTCGTTGCTGGTGCTGTCCCAGGCCCAGACCTGGTCGCCGTTGTGGACCAGCTCGTACCCGGCCAGCTGCTGGATCAGGCCGATCCGCTGGCGGTCGGGGCCGTCCACGGCGACCCGCAGGGTGTGTTCGCCGCCGAGCAGCTGCGTCAGCTTGGCCTCCGGCGAGGCCGCGGACGGCTTCGAGCCGCCGGTACCGCCCGAGCCGACCCCTCCGCCACCGGCCGTGAGGCCGGCGCCGGCCCCGAGGAGCTCGCTCGGCACCCCGAGGTCCGCGGAGACCGAGACCGTGCCCGAGAGCGTCTGCGCCTGCGAGCCGAGCGCCTTCGCCACCACCTGCTCCGCCGTCAGCGCCGGCAGGTCCGGCGGGGAGTCGGCCGCGAGCGCCGGCACCAGGCCCACGCCCGCGGCGATCACCGCCGCCACCGCCACCGGCACCGCCACCCGCACCGCGGTGCGCCGCCCGGCCCGGTACGGCACCGCGGCGCCCTCCCCGTCCCGCTCGGCCGCCCTGTCGTCCGTCATGAGTGTCCTACCCCTCCGTAGCCGTGACCGACTTCCTCTGCACCTCCATTACACGGCGCCGGGCGGCCGGGGTCATCGCCCTCCAGGGCCAGATAGGGGTCGCCCTCCGGGCGCAGCCGACCCTGATGCGTCCTCAGGGTTGTCTCCTCCGGATGTACGAGAACTGGCGTAGGGTCGCGCCATGGATGCAACCAACACCCCGACTGCGAACGCGATGCGGCGCGCCCTGCGCCGTGCCCGGGACGGTGTCGCGCTGGACGCGGCCGAGGCGGCGGTCCTGCTCCAAGCCAGGGGCGACGACCTCCTGGACCTCTGTTCGAGCGCGGCCCGGGTGCGCGACGCGGGCCTGGAGGCGGCGGGCCGGGCCGGTGTCATCACCTACTCCAAGAGCGTCTTCATCCCGCTCACCCGGCTCTGCCGCGACAAGTGCCACTACTGCACCTTCGCCACCGTCCCCGGTAAGCTGCGCCGGGCCGGGCACGGGATGTTCATGTCCCCGGACGAGGTGCTGGACGTGGCCCGGCGCGGGGCCGAACTCGGCTGCAAGGAAGCCCTGATCACCCTCGGTGACAAGCCCGAGGACCGCTGGCCCGAGGCCCGCGAGTGGCTGGACGCGCACGGCTACGACGACACCATCGCGTACGTCCGGGCGATGTCGATCCGCATCCTGGAGGAGACCGGCCTGCTGCCGCACCTCAACCCCGGGGTGCTGAGCTGGACGGACTTCCAGCGGCTCAAGCCGGTCTCGGCGTCCATGGGCATGATGCTGGAGACCACCGCCACCCGTCTGTGGAGCGAGCCCGGCGGCCCGCACCACGGCTCGCCCGACAAGGAGCCGGCCGTCAGGCTGCGGGTGCTGGAGGACGCCGGGCGCAGCTCCGTCCCCTTCACCAGCGGGCTGCTGATCGGCATCGGCGAGACCTACGAGGAGCGCGCGGAGTCGCTGTTCGCGCTGCGCCGGATCTCCCGGGCCTACCACGGCATCCAGGAACTGATCCTGCAGAACTTCCGCGCCAAGCCGGACACGGCGATGCGCGGCATGCCGGACGCGGAGCTGGACGAGCTGGTCGCCACCGTCGCCGTGGCCCGGCACATCATGGGCCCGTCGGCCTGTCTCCAGGCGCCGCCGAACCTGGTGGACGGCGAGTACCGGCGGCTGATCGGCGCCGGGATCGACGACTGGGGCGGGGTCTCGCCGCTGACGCCCGACCACGTGAACCCCGAGCGCCCCTGGCCGCAGATCGACCGGCTGGCGGAGCAGTCGGCGGCGGCCGGTTTCGAGCTGCGCGAGCGCCTCGCCGTCTACCCCGAGTACGTCCGCAACGGCGAGCCCTGGCTGGACCCGCGGGTGCTGCCGCACGTCCGCGCGCTGTCCGACCCGGAGACCGGCCTGGCCCGCCCGGACGCGGTCGTCCGGGGGCTCCCCTGGCAGGAGCCGGAGGACCTCCCGGCCTCGTACGGGCGGACCGACCTGCACACCGCCATCGACTCCGAGGGCCGCACCGGCGACCGCCGGGCCGACTTCGAGGACGTCTACGGCGACTGGGAGGTGCTGCGCGAGCAGGTTCTCGCCAAGGGCGCGCCCGAGCGGCTGGCCGGCGACCTGCGGGAGGCCCTGGCGGTGGCCGCCGACGACCCGGTGAGGCTGACCGACGACCAGGCGCTGGCCCTGTTCCACGCGGACGGCCCGGCGCTGGACGCGCTCTGCCGGATCGCCGACGACGTGCGCCGCTCGGCGGTCGGCGACGACGTCACCTACTGCGTCACCCGGAACATCAACTTCACCAACGTCTGCTACACCGGCTGCCGGTTCTGCGCGTTCGCCCAGCGCCGCACCGACGCGGACGCGTACACCCTCTCGCTGGAGCAGGTGGCCGACCGGGCCGCGCAGGCCTGGGAGGTCGGTGCCACCGAGGTCTGCATGCAGGGCGGCATCCACCCGGACCTCCCCGGCACCGCCTACTTCGACATCGCGCGGGCGGTGAAGGAGCGGGTGCCCGGCATCCACGTGCACGCCTTCTCGCCGATGGAGGTCGTCAACGGGGCGACCCGGACCGGGCTCTCCATCCGCGACTGGCTCCAGGAGGCCAAGGCGTCCGGCCTGGACACCATTCCGGGCACCGCCGCCGAGATCCTGGACGACGACGTCCGCTGGGTGCTCACCAAGGGCAAGCTGCCGGCCGCCACCTGGGTCGAGGTGGTCACCACCGCGCACGAGCTGGGCATCCGCTCCTCGTCCACCATGATGTACGGGCACGTGGACACCCCGGCGCACTGGCTCGGGCACCTGCGGCTGCTCGCCGGGATCCAGCAACGGACCGGCGGCTTCACCGAGTTCGTGACGCTGCCGTTCATCCACACCAACGCGCCGGTCTACCTGGCCGGCATCTCCCGGCCCGGGCCGACCGCCCGGGACAACCGCGCGGTGGTGGCGATGGCCCGGCTGCTGCTGCACCCGCACATCCCCAACATCCAGACCAGCTGGGTGAAGCTGGGGGCCGAGGGCGCGGCCGAGATGCTCCGCTCGGGCGCCAACGACCTGGGCGGCACGCTGATGGAGGAGACCATCTCGCGGATGGCCGGTTCGGCGTACGGGAGTTACAAGTCCGTGCGGGACCTCCAGGCGATCGCCGAGGCGGCGGGCCGGCCGCACCGGCAGCGCACCACCACCTACGGCGAGGTCCCCGCCGAGCGGCAGGCCGCGGCCCTGGCCTCGGACGGACACCTGCCGGAGCTGCTGCCGGTGCTCGACTGAACCGAGGGCCGGCCCGGCCGGCGGTCCCGGAACCGGACCGCCGGAACCGGCGTCCCTGTCGTGGCGGTCCGGGCCCCGGGCCGCCACGACGATCGGGGGACGCGGTGGGGACGGCAGTGGTCAGAGGCGGCAACGGCCGGTGGGGCGTGCTCGCGGCGGTGGTGGTCGCCGGGGTGCTGGGCTGGGGCTTCGCGGCGTACGCGGGGGACGTCTACCACCGAGAGATCGGGGGACCGCTCCAGCACTGCGCCAAGGTGGGGAGCCTGGCCGGGCCGGCGGTCGCCGCGGCGGTGATGGCGCCCCTGCTCAGCGCCGCGGGCGCGGTCGCGGCCGGGTGGGTCGCGGTGCGGTCCTCGCGGAGTCCGCTCCTGCTGGTCGCCGGGGGCGTACTGGCCGTGGCCGCCGGGCTGTTCGCCGTCGGCGAGGTGTTCAACGCCGTGAACGTGCTGTCCGGCCCCCACACCTGGGGCAACACCTGCGAGTGACGGCCCCCGTTGGCCCCCCGTCGGCCCCGCTTCGGCAGCCCCTCTTCGACGGCCTCCGCCCGTCGGCCCGCTTCGGCGGCCCCTCGCACCGGTCAGGGCGAGTGCGGTGGCCAGGCGGGTGCGGGAGATGGTCATGGCCCCGGACGGTGGGGAGTGCGGGGTGGTGGTCCGTGGCGGGCGCGTGGCGCGGCAGCAACATTCTGTTGAAGACTGGTGTTCCGGGGAACCCCTCGACTTGTTCAGCCATTCGAATACAGTGCGAGGGCGCGCGACCGGCTTCCGTCGCGCCGCCGCTCCCCGGACGAAAGGCGCCCCGTCGTGATGCCACTCTGGTCACGCGCACAGCAGCAGGACTTCCGCAGCCGGGTGCGGGGCTGTCTGCTCGGCGGCGCGATCGGTGACGCGCTCGGCGCGGGCATCGAGTTCGAGTCGCTGGAGAAGATCCGGGCGGTGCACGGCCCGCAAGGCGTCACCGGCTACGTCCCCGCGTACGGGCGGCTCGGCGCGGTCACCGACGACACCCAGATGGTGCTCTTCACCGTCGACGGGCTGATCCGCGCCCACATCCGCCGGGACACCGGCAGCTGGCACCCGCCCACCGACCTCCACCTCGCCTACCTGCGCTGGTCCGCCACCCAGCGGGACTGGGGTCCGGACGAGCGGCGGGCCGACCTCGGCTGGCTCGGCCGCGAGGAGTGGCTGTACGCCCAGCGCGCCCCCGGCCAGGCCTGCCTCTCCGGCCTCTCCGGGCCGGACGCCGAGCGCCTCGGCACCCTGGATGCGCCCAAGAACCCGCACTCCAAGGGCTGCGGCACGGTGATGCGGGCGGCGCCGTTCGGGCTGCTCACCACCTGGGAGCCGAGCCTGGTGTTCCAGCTGGCGGTGGAGTGCTCGGTGCTGACCCACGGCCACCCCACCGGCTACCTCTCGGCCGGCGCGCTGGCGGTGATCGTCCAGACCGCGGCCCGCGGCGGGACCCTGGAGGAGGGCGTCCACCTGGCGTTGGCACTGCTCTCCGAGCGGCCGGCGCACGAGGAGACCACGGCGGCGCTGCGGGCGGCGCTGGACGCGGTCCGGGCCGGGGAGCCGTCCGCGGAGCGGGTCGAGGCGCTGGGGGAGGGCTGGGTCGCCGAGGAGGCGCTGGCGATCGGGCTCTACTGCGCGCTGGTCGCCCACGACATCCGCTCGGGCCTGCTGCTGGCGGTGAACCACTCGGGGGACAGCGACTCCACCGGCGCGATCTGCGGCAACCTGCTCGGGGTGCTGCACGGGGACACCGCGCTGCCGCCCGGCCTGGTGGCCGGTCTGGAGGGGCGTGGGGCGCTGCTGGAGCTGGCCGACGACTTCGTCCTGGAGCTGATGCACGGGTCCGAGCTGCACGGCCCGGACACCGCGGAGGGCGCGGCCTGGTCCGCGCGCTACCCCGTGCTGCGCTGATCGTCGGGCCGCCTGGGCCGCACTGGTTGCCTGAGCTGCACTGGTCGCCTCGGCCGCACTGGCTTCCTCGAACGCCCCGGGTGCGTCGAGTGTCCCGGACGCGCGGCTGCCCGTGGTGGTGTCCGCCGCCGGGGGAGGCGACGGGCTCCGCCACGGGCAGCCGGTCGAGAACGGTGGACGCGGATCAGAGTTCGCCGAACGCCCCTGCTCCGGCGGCGGACGCGAACGCCGTCCAGGCCTCGGCGGAGAAGTGCAGCTGAGGGCCCTGCGGATCCTTGGAGTCCCGGACCGCCACAGCGTCCGCGGCCGGCGTGGCGATCTCCACACAGGCGCCGTTGCCGCCACTGTGACTGCTCTTGCGCCAGGCGGTCCCGTTCTCGAAGGTGGTGCTCATGCGTGGTATCCCTCTTCAATGTTGGCTATCAGTGACCGGCTCTCGGCCACCCCGAGCGCAGCCGCCCGCAGGTGGTCGTAAAGACTGGTATAGCGGCGCACGTCCGCGTCCTTCTCCAGGTAGAGATCGCTCGTCACCCCTTCGAAGTAGACAACTGTGGAATCGGCTGACTCCGGGAACTCCAGCAGGGAGAATGTCCCGGTCATACCGGGGTGGGCGCCGTGCTCGAAGGGGATCACCTGGATGGTGATGTTGGGGCGCTGGCTCAGCTCCAGCATGTGCTTCAGCTGATCGGCCATCACGGCCTTGCTGCCGACCTCGCGGCGCAGCACCGCCTCGTCTATGACGGTCCAGAGGCTGCCGAGCTGGTTCTCGCCGTTGACGCGGTCCTGGCGCTTCATCCGGACCTGCACCCGGCGCTGGACGGCGAGCGCGTCGGTGTCCGGCTGGGTGCCCTCGACCACGGCCTGGGCGTACTGCTCGGTCTGGAGCAGGCCGGGGACGAACGAGGACTCGTAGGCGCGGATCGAGGAGGCCTCGGCCTCCAGGCCGATGTAGACGCTGTAGGGGGTGGGCATGTCGTTGAAGTCGTGCCACCAGCCGCGCTGCCGCGACTCCCGGGCCATCTCCATCAGGCTGGCGCGCATCGCCTCGTCGGTCACGTTGTAGACGTCGCAGAGGTCGCGGACGTCGCGCTGGCTGATGCTGCGGCGTCCGTTCTCCAGCCGGCTGATCTTCGACTGGGAGACCATCAGCCGGCCGGCCACCTCCTCCGCCGTCATGGCCAGGCCCTCGCGCAGCTTGCGCAGTTCGGAGCCCAGACGCCTGCGACGGACGGTGGGATTGATGTTCGCGGACACGTCGACCTCCGGCCGGACCTCTGGTGATCGTTGGAACGGCAGTCCTCGGAACACTGTGGAAATTGGGACCAACCCCCCTGACTTGGAGCAGCATGTCACCTTGGATCAGGTCGGCGCCGGGTAATCGCAGGAGCGCAGTAGAACAGATCATCGGAAAAGCGCTTCGGCGAGACAGCGGGCACCCACGAGTGGTAAGGCGGCTCTGCGGCTCGATCCGGTACTTCTGCGGTGGTGGTGCGGGCGCCGCCGACGCCCGCACAAGTGCTGGTGGCACGTGCCGGGGCGGTCCGGTCCCGGCTCCGTGGAGCGGTCCGGCCGGACTCCGGGGACGGCGGAGGGGCGGCCGCCCGGCGACTTCCGTCGCGGGCGACCGCCCCTCCGTGCTGCTGGTTGCTCGCCGCTGGGTGGCGGCGCGAGCGGTGCGGCGAGCGCCGTGCCGCGTGCTGCGGTGGCGTGCCGTGCGTGCTGCGGTGCCGTGGTGCGGGCCCGGCCTGTGGCGCGGGCCCTGCGGTGCGTGTCATGTGGTGCGGGTCCTGCGGTGCGTGTGGTGCCGTGTGCCCTGCGGTGCGGGTCCAGCTGTGCGGACCCAGCCGTGCGTGTCATGCGGTGCGGGTCCTGCGGCGCGGGTCCTGCTGTGCAGGACCCGAGGCGCGGGTCCTGCGGTGTCGCCCGTTCGTGCCGGTCGGTGTCAGCGCACGCCCACGCGGGGCGCCACGACCCGGCCGCCGGCCCCGCCGCGGCCCGACGCCCGCTGACCGGGGCGGCCTGCGGCGGCAGGGGTGCCGCTGCCTCCCTGGGGTGAACGGTTCTGCTGCGACGGAAGGCCGTTCTGCACGTCCATCACGGCGTGCGCGACCATCCCGCCGAGCGGGTCGTACCGGATCAGGTCGCGCAGTCGCGACCGTGAGGACCGGCCCTCGTTGCCCGGGTACAGATGCTTGCCCAGGCCCACCGAGTGGGCCAGGGCGGCGAGCGCCGCGGTCCGCGGGTCCGGCGGCACGCCGGTGCGGATCGCGGTGTCCAGCCGCTGTTTGATCGCGGCGTTGGTGCAGTCGTCGGACGCCTGGTAGCGCGTCGTCGGCAGCACCCCGCACACCTGGCCCGGCACGGCCGTGACCATGCCGCACCTCTCCAGGTGCGCCAGATAGGTCTGCCGCAGCCCCAGCCGGGGCCCGCCGATCCAGTGCGCGGCACGGACCGGACTGCCGCGTCGGCGCAGCAACTCCAGTGCGTGGTCCAGTGTCGGGTCGCCGGTCGGCCTTGGCAGCACGACGGCGATCCGGTCGCCCTCCGGGACGATCCGTCCGGCCAGGGACAGCTCGACGAGCTGCGCCCCGGCAAGTCCGAGGTCGAGGGTCTGCGGCTGCGCCGTGGTGCCCGTGGTCGGGTCCAAGGCGAGCAGCAAGAGTTCCTCGGGAATAGTTCTGCGGCTCTTGCCCATCCAAGCCTCCCCGCGTGGATGGGAAACAGCGTGACGCCTCTCACACGGGCTTGTCGAGTACGCCTCCGAATCGTGACCTTGCGTACGAGGCGGGGAACCGGCGGCGCCAGGCCCGGCGTCTGACCGGTGAACGGGCCGCGGTGCGGCCGTGCGGCGGCAATAACCGCCGGTCGGGCGGGGTGTGGGCGGCCGGAACCTCCGTCGGTGGCGGAGACTGTACAGGTACACGGGGCGGGGCGTCGGCTTCCCGAAATCGGGTCTGCCGGTGCCCCGCCGGTCGTTGAGGAGGCTGGGTTACGTGGGCGAGTCCCCCGACAGGGTGCTGCGGGACGGCGAGCGGGCGAGCGAGCGGGGTGGGGAACGGGTGCGTCCGGCGGACGGTGACGGCGTCCAGGAGGCAGCCGGTGCGGCCGGTGCCGCCGCCGGTGCCGCCGATGTCTCCGGCGACGCCGACGCCTCGGACGCCGTGGACGCCGTGGATGCGGCGGACGCTGCTGACGGCGGGTCGGCGGAGGCACCGTCCGGGACGGCGAAGGCCGGCTCCACGGTGCAGCTCCGGGTCCGGGATGTGGACACGGTGACCACGATGCTCCGGCTGCCCGTCGACAACGCGACCACGGCCCTGCGGCTCCCCCCGGAGCTGACCTCGCCCGCCCCGAAGAGTGACGAGTCCGCAGCTGACGGAGGGTCTGCCGATTCCGACGGCGATGCCCCCGTGAAGGGCGGCGCGTCCGGCGGGACCTCCGGACGGCCGGCCGGGACCGACCCGCGTCTCGCCCTTCGGACCACCGCGTCGGCCGAGAAGCCGGCGGAGAAGCCGGCCGCAAAGGCAACGGAGAAGGCGACGGAAGAGCCGGCCGCGAAGGCAGCGGAGAAGGCACCCGCGAAGGCGCTGGACGAGCCGGCCAAGAAGCTGGCCAAGAAGCCGGTGGAGAAGCCGGCGGAGAAGCCTGCCGTGAAGCCCGCCCAGGAGCCGGCGGACAAGCAGTCCGAGAAGCCGGGGCCGGCGAAGGCCGAGAAGCTGGAGAAGTCCCTCCCCGCGAAGGCCGCCGCCGCGCTTCCCGTCGCCGCCGCGCTCCCCGCGACCCCCGTGCAGCCCGCCGCCCCCGGCTCGGGCACCGTTCCCGAGCCCCCCGAGCCGGAGCCGACGCCCGAGCCGGCCCCCGTCCCCGAGCCGGTGCCCGAGCCCCACCCGGAGCCCGCGCCCGTCCCCGAGCCGGAGCCGACGCCCGGCCCGGAACCGCTGCCGAAGCCCACGCCCGCCCCGAAGCCCGGGCCGGCGCCCGCTCCCGCCCCGCTCCCCGTCCCGGACCCGCAGCCGGTGCCGCCGGCCCCGCCGCTGCCGAAGCCGGAGCCGCTGCCCGCCCCCGCACCGCCGGCCGTCCCGGAGGCGGTCGGCACCGAACCCGGTCCGGTCGACCTGCTGAGCATCACCGAGCCGATGCTCGGACCGGCGACGACGGCCGAGGCGATGGAGGTGCTGGCGGCGCTCAACGCCCGCCCGGTCTCGCCGCTGCGCCGCGCGCTCAAGCGGATCACCATCTGGACCGTCTTCCTCGCCGTCGTACTCGGCGCGGTCGTGGTCGCCCAGCTGCTCCGCCCGCTGCCGGACGCGAAGGTGAAGCTGACCGCCGCGGGCAGTTTCAACTTCGGTGGCGACCAGATGGACCTCGCCTGGCCGGCCAAGGGCCAGTCGGCCGCCGAGGTGGTCGGCGTCGGCAGCCTCGGCAGCTCCGGCCCGGAGACGCCGGCCTCGATCGCCAGCGTCACCAAGGTCATGAACGCCTACCTGATCCTCCAGTCGCACCCGCTGAAGAAGGGGGAGAGCGGCCCGAAGATCACCGTCGACAAGCAGGCCGCCCAGGAGTCCGGCAACAGCGACGAGTCCAGGGTCACCCTGGCCGAGGGCCAGCAGCTCACCCAGTACCAGGCGCTGGAGATGCTGATGCTGCCGTCGGCCAACAACGTGGCCCGGCTGCTGGCCCGCTGGGACGTTGGCTCGGAGGACGCGTTCGTCAAGAAGATGAACGACGCCGCCGCCAAGTTCGGCATGAACAACACCGTCTACACCGACCCGGCCGGTTACAGCCCGGACACCAAGAGCACCGCGAAGGACCAGCTGAAGCTGGCCGAGCAGGTGATGCAGAACGAGATCTTCCGGCAGATCGTCTCCACCCCGGACACCAACTTCAACGGGCAGAAGATCTTCAACACCAACACCCTGATCAACGCGAAGAACGGGGTCATCGGCGTCAAGACCGGTTCCAGCACCCCGGCCGGCGGCTGCCTGATGTGGGCCGCCTACAAGGAGGTCGGCGGCGTGAAGCGGCTCATCCTCGGCGTCACCCTGGGCCAGCAGGCCACCTCCCCCGCGACCAGCGACGGGATCCTCCCGACGGTGCTGAAGGTCAGCGGCAAGCAGATCCAGGCGGCGCAGAACGTGGTGACCGGGCAGACCATCGCCAAGCAGGGCGACGTGGTGGCCCGGGTCGAGGACGGCCTCGGCGGCACGGTCCCGGTCGTCGCCGGCAAGGATCTCGTCGCGGCAGGGTTCCCCGGCATCACCGGCACCCTCACCCTGGACCCGGTGAAGCTCGGCCACCAGGCCCAGGCCGGTACCCAGGTCGGCACGCTGAGCCTGGGCGCGGGTGACAACAAGACGGAGGTCCCGGTCCTGCTCCAGTCCGACCTGGCCCCGCCGTCCATCCTCTCCAGGCTGACCCGGATGCTCTGACCGGAGTCGTCGCCGGAAGGGACAGCACGAACGGAGTGGGAAGTCGGCCGGTCCGACTTCCCACTCCGTTCTCATGTCCGTTCTCATGCCCGGCCCGGTGTGCGCTCGAAGTCACCGCCCGAAATCACCCGGGGCCGCCCGCCTGAAGCCACCCGCTTGAAGCCGCCCGCCCGAAGTCGCCCGTCCGGGGCCGCCCGCCCGAAGTCGCCCGCCCGGGGCGGGGCCTACAGCCGGACACCGCCCCAGCGGCCCGGCTCGGTGCGGGTGCCCAGCCACTCGGTGAGCGGCGGTTCCTCGGACAGCACCCGCCCCAGCGAGATCGCCAGCGTCAGCGCGGTGAACATCACGATCAGCCAGGAGAGCCCGGTGAAGACCACCCCGTAGGGCCCGAACTGGCTCACACTGCGCGACATCGCCCCCGGCAGGTAGATCCGCGACGCGATCCCGAGGCCGACCACCGCCACCCCGCAGAGCAGCGACCCGGGCAGCAGCGGCAGCCAGCGCACCCGGCCCGCCAGCAGCAGGTGCTGCGTCCACCACCACATGCCGCCCGCGGTGAGGAAGGTCAGGGGGATCCCGAGCCACAGGCCCAGGCCGAACCCGCTCCGGATCGGGCTCTGGAGCACCAGGGCGATCAGCCAGACCAGCAGCCAGACCAGCCACCGCCAGGCCGCCAGCCGCGTCCCGGACTTGGGCAACTCCCAGCAGCGCTCGCAGACCCGCTGCATCGCCCGGCTCAGCGCGGTCGCCGACAGCAGCGTCATCAGGACGCCGATCGCCCCGTAACCGGACTCGGACTCCTGGTCCTTGTGGCTCTCCAGCAGTTGCTGCACCGACTGCTGGGCCGATCCCTGGATCCCCAGCTCCTGGCGGAGCGTGTGCACCACGCCGTCCCGGATCGCGGCCGGGGCGAACACCGCCAGCACGAAGAGCGCCGGCAGCGCGCTCAGGAAGGCCTGGGCGGCCAAACGGGTGGCGTTGTCCAGCAGGTTCACCCGCAGCAGCTGGCCGAGTGCCCGGCCGACCAGTGGCACCTGTTCGGGCAGCGCGCGGGCGTGCCGGGCCAGCGTCTGTGACCGGTCCTTCAGCCGGTCCTTCAGTCGGGCCATCCGCCCGGGCGGCTGCTCGCTCACGGGCTCGTCCTCCTGGTGCAGTCGCGGCCGTGGACGGGCGGGCGGGCAGGGGCGCGCCCTGGACGCCGTGCTCCATGGTCACCCGGCCCGAGCGCGCCCGCATCCGGGCAGCCCGGGCGCGGCGCGGGCGCCGGGCGGCGGGCGCGCGGCCGGTGAGGGCGGCAGGTCAGCGGGTGGAACGGTCCAGCAGGGCGAGCGTCACGCCGCCGAGGGGGGTCACCCGGCTCGGTGTGCCGTACCGGGCCCTGAGCGCCTGCGCCTGGTCGTCGGGCATCGCGGCCAGCGGCTCGGCGGTGTCCCCGAGCACCAGCAGCCATATCCGCTGCGCCTGCCCCACGCACTCGGCCGGCCGCGGACAGGCGGAGGGGAAGAGGTCCTCCGCCTGCTCGGCACTGTGCTCGACGAAGACGGGGTAGGGGTGGACGCCCTCCGGCAGGTAGTAGGTGACGCCCGGTCCGACCATCGCCCAGCTCTGGTTGCCGAGCGGGGCCGCCAAGCCGTCCCCGGGCCGGTAGCCGGCCGCGATCAGCTCGGCGGCCGCCCGGTACGGCGCCTCGGAGAGCGAGTGCGAGCCCGGGTCCCGCACCTCGGACTGCGTGGGCAGCGCCGCCGCCGCCGGCACCGCCAGCAGCCCGACCGCCAGCAGCACCCCGGCGGCCCGGACCTGTCCCGGAGTCCGGCTGCGCCGTGCGGCCGCGGCCACCGTCGTGTACACCGCGCGCACCCCGCCGCCGGCCAGCGCGGCCCAGGCCGGCACCGTGAACAGCAGGTACCGGTCGATGAAGTACGAGGTGCTGCCCTGCGACGCCAGCCAGACGGAGGCCACCGGCAGCACCGCGAGCAGCAGCAGCTGCACCGCGGGGAGCCGCCGTCCGGGCAGTACCAGTACCAGCAGGGCGAGCAGGGCGAAGACGTGGAACACCCCGGCCGAGCCGAACAGCGCCTCGCCGAAGTGCTGCAGCGTGTGGAGGCCGGGTTTCCCGATCCAGCCCAGCTGCCGCCCGGACTGTCGGCTGCCCAGCAGCAGCACCGGCAGCACCGGCAGCGTCGCCACGGCCACCGCCAGCGGGTACTGCCAGAGCACCCGCCGCCGCACCGCGCCGCGGGCCTGCCACAGGTGCGCCGCCACCACCGCCAGCTGCCCGGCGAGGGTGCTGAACGAGATCACGTGGCCCGCCCCGGCCACCGCCATCGTCACGCAGTACGGCGCCCAGCGCCTCCAGGTCGGCCGCTCCAGCGCGCGCAGCAGCAGCCAGGTCGCCGCGGCGATCGCGCAGGTCACCAGCGCGTACGAGCGGGCCTCCTGGGCGTACCGGGAGATCGTCGGCACCACGGCGAACAGCAGCCCGCCGCTGACCGCCGCCACCCGGCCGCCGAACAGCCGCTGCGCGGTGAGTGCCACGAACGCCGCCGCGCCGGCCATCGCCAGCACCGACGGCAGCCGCAGCGCGATCATGGAGTCGCCGGCCACCGCGGTCCAGCCGTGCATCAGCACGTAGTAGGCGCCGTTGCTGGCGTCGATGTGCTGGAGCAGCCGGAAGAGGTCACCGAGCGGCCGGGTGGCCGCGGTCCACGTCGACACCTCGTCCCGCCAGAGCTCCGGCGTGCCGAGCCGGTACCCGCCGATGCAGAGCATGGCCAGCGCCGGCCACAACCAGACCTGCCCGAGCAGGCGGAGAGCCGGGTGCGGGGCGGCGGCTGGTCTCATCGGGGGCCTTCGTGATCGGACGGGTGCGGGCAGTCCCTCGCAGGCTACTGGACGCCGTCTGACACCCAGTCGGCAGTCGCCCCTCAGGGCGCCGCCCCCCGCTCCCGCCCTCCCGGACGCCGGGCCGGCGCAGGACCCGCCCGCGTACCGCGGAAACCCCAACACCCGCCCCACCGCCGATCCGGTACGCTGTCCACCGAGTGCGCCTCAGTAGCTCAGGGGATAGAGCACGGCTCTCCTAAAGCCGGTGTCGCAGGTTCGAATCCTGCCTGGGGCACAGAAGGAACGACCCGAGGGAAAAGCCCCGGACCACCACGGTCCGGGGCTTTTTCGTCAGGGTCGCGTACCTCTGGAGGAGGAGACGGCGGCGGGCGGCGTCAGCTCCCGGGGTGATCGGGAACGCGACGTCCTGCCGACAGGGGCGGGGCCCGGGCGAACCTAGGCTCGATCATGATCCTGACGGAGCATCACGGCTGGTCAGGCGGTTGATCCGAGGGGCCATGACGACGTACCGATACACCCTGGCCGAGTTGCGCGGGCAGTTGCGGCAACTGGCGCTCACCGGAGCGGCGATCGCGCTGGGGGTGGCCTTCCTGATCGCCTCGGTCAGCGGCAGCGGGGCGTTGGTCGACTCCTTCAGCCAGAGCGCCGCCGCCGAGGTCGGCCCCGCCGACGTCCAGGTGACGGCGCCGGAGGCGCGGGGCCCGCTGGAGCCGGGGGCGGCCGACCGGGCCCGGCAGGTGCCCGGGGTGGCCGCGGTGTCCGCGCGGCTGGCCGGCCGGGGCGGGGTACTGACGCCCGCCGGGCGCCCGCTGGACGAGGCGGCCGTGATCAGCTCGGTCGCGGCCGACCCGGCGCTGCGCTGGCAGCTGCTCAAGGACGGGCGGTGGCCGGCCGGCCCGGGCGAGGTGCTGCTCGACGCCGACACCGCCCGCCGGGTCGACGCCCGGCCCGGTTCGGACGTCCGGCTCACCCGGGCGGACGGCACCACCGGCACCGTCCGGCTGGCCGGGACGCTGGACGGCCGGGGCGCCCCCGGCTTCGCCGGACGACCGGTCGTCGCGGTGCCGGACGGCTCGGTGGCGCAGTACGCGACCGGGGTCGCCACCACCTCGCTCGACCTGCGCCTCGCCCCGGGTACCTCGCACGCGCGGACCGCCGAGGCGCTGGGGCAGGCCCTCGGCGGCGGGGTCGAGGTCCGGACCCGCGACGCCTCCGTTGCCGAGGCGACCCGGCAGAGCCGGACGCTCTACGGGGTGGTGCTGATCGCGGCGCTGTCGTTCGTGCTGATCGCCCTCGCCGTCGCCCGCATGGTGGTCGGCAACACCTTCTCCGTCGTGCTCGCCCAGCGGACCCGTCGGCTCGCCCTGCTGCGCTGCGTCGGCGCCGACCGGGCCCAGGTCCGGCGGCTCATCCACCGCCAGGGGCTGCTGCTCGGGGCGGGCGCGTCGGCCGCCGGGGTCCTGCTCGGGGCGGGGCTCTGCGGCGTCGGCACCCTGCTGGCCGGCACCGCCGACCTCGGGCCGGTGCACCTCTCGCTCATGCCGTCCCCGGTGACCTGCGTCCTGGCCTGGCTGTTCGGCGTACTGCTCACGGTGCTCGCCGTGCGCGGCCCGGCGAAGGCGGCCTCGGCGGTGCCGCCGGTCGCGGCGCTCGGCGGCGTCGCCGGCCCCACCGGAGGTGCCAGGGTGCGCGCGACGGTGCTGTCCGCGCTGCTGCTGGCGGCGGGCGCCGGACTGCTGGCGGCCGGGGTGACGACCGGGCCGCCGTTGTCGCTGCTCGCGGTCACCCTGGGGGCGATCAGCAGCTTCTTCGGGGTCCTGCGGTTCTGCCACCGGCTGCTCCCGGCCGTCGTCGCCGGGCTGGGCGTACCAGTGCGGCGGTTCTGCGGGACGGCGGGCGGGCTCGCCACCCGGCAGCTCCGGCTCAACCCGGGGCGCACCGGCGCCACCGGATCCGCGCTGCTGCTCGGGGTGACGGTGATGGTGAGCGCGGTCACCGCGCTAGAGATCACCTCCAACTCCCTGGTCCCGGCGGTCTCGGCCCGCCAGCCGGGCGTCTTCTCGGTGACCGCCCCCGGCGGCGCCCCGCTGCCGGCCGGGGCGCTCGCCGCGCTCGGGCGGGAGCGGACGCTCGGCGTCACGCCCGTCCGCTCGGCCGCACTGGAGGTCGACGGCCGCAGCACGCTGGTGGCCGCGGCCGACCCGGCCCTGCTCAACCCGGCCACCGACGGGGCCGGCCAGGCCCGGGCGCTGGCGGACGGCTCCGCCCTCAGCGGCTTCGGCGACGACGGTCCGGCCGGCCCCGGCGAGCACGGCGCGCACCGGGTCGCCGGCACGGCGGGAGCACCGGGCACCACCCTGCGGATCGAGTCCGGCCGCAGCCGGCTGCCGTTCACGCTGCAGAGCGGGGCCGTCCTCTTCGTCACCCCGGCCACCCTGGACCGGCTCGCCCCGGCGGCGGCCGTCACCACGCTGTGGATCAGCCCCGCCGTCGGTGCCGACCGGTTCGCCGCCCGGCAGGCGATGGACCGGGCCCTGGACGGTCAGCCGCAGGTCACCGTCACCGACACGGCCGCGCAGGCCGAGACCCTGCGCTCGCTGCTGGACCGGATGATGCTGATCAGCATGGCCCTGCTCGCCTTCTCGGTGGCGATCGCCGGGCTCGGCGTCGCGGCCACCCTGATGCTCGGCGTCGACGAGCGCGCCCGGGAGATCGGCATGCTCCGGGCAATCGGGATGTCCCGGCAGCAGCTGCGCCGGATGCTCACCCTGGAGGCACTCCTGCTGGCGCTGGCCGGCGCCCTGGTCGGCACGGGCCTGGGCCTGGGCTACGGCTGGGCGGCCGCCAGGTCCGTCACCTCGACCCTGGGCACGGTGGGCGGCCCGCCGGTCCTCCTGGTGCTCGCGGCCCTGGCGCTCACCGTGCTGACCGGCCTCGCCGCGGCCGTCCTGCCGGCCCGCCGGGTGGGGCGGATGACGGTGGTGGACGCGCTGCACGCGCCGTGACGGGGCCGGGTGCTCCCGGGTCCCGGGCGGCTGTGCACGGCCGGCGCGGGACCGGGGCGGTCCCGCCGGTGCTAGCCGGTCGCGCCGTCCGGGCGCTCGGCGGCGTCGTCGAAGGGCGGGTCGTAGGGGGCGGGGCGGGGCGGGGAGACCAGGACGCGCTGGACCCTCGGCCTGGTCCGCCAGTTGACCCGCCGGACGTCCCGGGCGAGGGCGCCGGGCCGCCAGAGCTCGACGCCGATGGTGACCGCGCCCAGCACGAACCCGGAGGCCAGCCACCCGCCCAGCACGTCGCTCGGCCAGTGCACCCCGAGGGCGATCCTCGTCCAGCCGATCGTGAGCACCGTCAGCACGGCGATGGTGCAGGCGGCGATCCGCCCGCCGCGCCGGGTCTGCGACCAGAGCAGCCCGGCCAGGACGGCGCAGGTGATGGTGGAGGCCATCGCGTGCCCGGAGGGGAAGGCCGGGCCGCCGGCGTGCGAGACCGGATCCGGGAAGGACGGCCGCTGACGGTCGAAGGAGAGCTTCAGCAGCCACTGCATGCCCCAGCCGACCAGGGTCTGCGCCACCACCCAGCCGGCCAGCACCCGGGCGCCGATCAGCCAGAGCCAGACCGCGGTGAGGCCGAGCAGCGTCCGCATGGTGATCGTGCCGCCGATGTCGGAGAGCGTCTGCACCGAGGCCGTCCAGGCGGTGCTCTCCCGGGCGTAGCGGTGCATGCCGTCGATCCACCCGTGGTCGAGCCGGGCGAGCGGCTCCCAGCCGGTCTGCACCAGGGCCGCCAGGACGCCGAACAGCAGGGCGCAACCGGCCGCCAGCGCCACACACCAGCGGAGGTGGCGGTTACGCGGGGTGACGGGCGGCGCGCTGTTGGTCAGGTGCATGGCTGACACCTTCCCAGTGTGATGTGCCGAGCGGGCGCTGGACCGATAGCGATTTGGCATCTTTTGTGCGGAGAACCTGCGTGCGCCGGGGCGTGGGCGCGGGCGGATCCCCCGTGGTGCGGGAACGCGGGCGGTGCTGCGGGGGTTCACGAAGGAGAGGGCGGGACGCGTGGAGGGTTGGCGGGGGAGTCGTGCACCGGCTCCCGGGCCGACCCCGGCGGCGCCCCGCCCGGGCTCCGGAGGGCGCACCGCTCCGAACCGGTCGCCCCACTGGCACCGGATGCACCGGAGTGGTCACCCTCCGTCCATCACCGGGGTGAAAACCGGCAGGATACTGCATCGCTGGAAGAATCTGAGCGACTTGGGAATGTTGTCCGGAATCTGTTCGTTGGATCGTTACGTGTGAGCCCCGAGGGGCCCGCACTTCTTGCCCTTCCCGCCCCGACGGGGCAGGCAGGCAACCTCGGCAGCACCAGCAAAGGGAGCAAGCATGGCCACCCGTGCCGTCGTTCGCGACAGGGCCGACCGGACTCGCGCGGCCCGCCCGACCAACCTTGAGGCCGACCGTGACCTGGTCGGTATGTACCTCGACGAGATCGCCAGGACGCCCCTGCTCGATGCCGCCGAGGAGGTCGAGCTCTCACTGCGGATCGAGGCCGGCGTGTACGCACAGCACCTGCTGGAGGAGGGAGAGCTGCCCAAGGGCGTGAAGCGTGAGGAGCTGGAGGCGATAGCCGAGGACGCGGAACGCGCCAAGGACGTCTTCATCCGCTCCAACCTCCGTCTGGTGGTGGCCGTCGCCCGGCGTTACCCGCGCAGCGGCCTCCCGCTCCTGGACCTCATCCAGGAGGGCAATGCGGGGCTGGTCCGGGCGGTCGAGAAGTTCGACTACGCGAAGGGCTTCAAGTTCTCCACCTACGCGACCTGGTGGATCCGGCAGGCGATCACCCGGTCGATCGCCGACCAGTCGCGGACGATCCGGCTGCCCGTCCACCTGGTCGAGGAGCTCGGCCGGATCCGGCGGGTGCAGCGCGAGAAGTCCAAGGAGCTGGGCCGCGAGGCCGATCCGTCCGAGATCGCGGCCGAGCTGGACACCACCGAGGCGCGCATCAAGGACGTGCTGGACTGGGCGCGCGACCCGGTGAGCCTGAACATGTCGGTCGACGACGAGGGTGAGACCCAGTTCGGCGACCTCGTCGAGGACACCGGGGCGACGTCCCCGGAGGACGCCGTGATGGTCATGCTCCGCCGCGAGGAGCTGGACGACCTGATCGGCCGGCTGGACGACCGTACGGCGTCGATCATCCGGTCCCGGTACGGGATGGAGGACGGCCGGGAGCGGACGCTGACCGAGGTCGGCAAGCAGCACGGCCTGACCCGCGAGCGGATCCGCCAGATCGAGAAGCACGCGCTGGCCGAGCTGAAGAAGATCGCCGACCACGCCGGCTTCGAGGCCGCCTGACGGGTTCTCCCGGCGGCCTCGGCCGTCGTCGCCCGGGCCGTCGTCGCCCGGGCCGTCGTCGCCCGGGCCGTCGTCGCCCGGGCCGTCGTCGCCCGGGCCGCCGTCGGCCACCGCCGTGGGCCCCGGCGCGGAACGTTCCGCGCCGGGGCTCACGCGTCCCCGGGCGGCGGCCCGGCCGCAGGGCCGGGGGTGGCTCCGGGGCCCGGCCCGGTGCCGGGAGCTTCTAGGCTGGAGGAGTGGACAACGTGCAAGACGGAGGTCGACCGGTGACCGAGCAGAAGCCCGTGCAGGACGGCACGGACCCCACGACGGCCGCGGGCGCCGGATCCGGTGCCTCCGCCCAAGCGGCGCCGAAGGCCCGCCTGGTCTTCCGCGACCCGCTGGACCAGCAGTCCCGGGACGACACCGACAGCGGCTGGGGCGACCGCCCGGCAGCGGGGGAGAGCAGTGGGCGGGGGCTGGACTGGTACCTGAGCCAGCGCCCGCCGCACCACGGCGGCTGACCGGCGCCCCCCGCACCACGGCGACTGACCGGCGCGTGCCGCTCCGGGCAGGGCGCCTCCGGGCGGCGGCCGACCCGGGCGGCCGGGGCTCAGCGCCGGGGCGTGACCAGCGCGTCGCGGATCTCGGTGAGCAGGACGACCTCCTTGGCCTCCGCCTCCGCCGCCTCCTCGGCAAGGGTCTTCCGCTTGGCGGTGAACCTGGTCATGGGCAGGATCAGGCAGAAGTAGACGACGGCCGCGGTGATCAGGAACTGCAGGGCCGCGCTCAGCACCGAGCCCCAGAGGATGAAGATGCCGGACGTCACCTCCCCGGTCGCGCTCACCTCACAGGGACCCTTGAGGCAGGAGCTGTAGGAGGCCAGGTCCTTGGCCCCGAACACGCCGACGATCGGATTGATCACGCCCTTGACGAAGGCGTTGACAATGTTGGTGAAAGCCGCACCGATGACCACGGCGACGGCGAGGTCGACGACATTTCCCCGCAGCAGGAATTCCTTGAAGCCTTTCATGCCGCGTGAACGACGAAGTCGTTGTCCGGTTACGGGTGATCTTCGGCGGCCCCCGATTGACAACCCGTTTGGTGGACGGGCGTGGCGCCCGGCGGCGGCAGGCCCGCCCGCGCGGGCCCGAACGCCAGCGCCGCCGCCACGGAGAGCAGGAGCAGGGCCGGCAGCCCGGGCCGGTGCCGGAAGGCCTGCCGGAGCCGGTGGAGGCGGCCGGACCCGCGCCGGATCGGCGGGAACGACGGCACCTCCCGCCGGGGCGGGACGGCGGGCGCGGGGAGCGGGAACGGAAGGGGGAGGCTCGTGGTCGTCATGGGCACCGCCGGTGGTCGCAGGGCGCCGGCCCGCTGCGGACCGGCTTCTCGTGACGCACACTCTGGGCCGCAAGCGAGCCCGGCGGAAGTCCTTTCCCCAGGCCTGTGGAAAACCCGGGGTTGTGGATAACTTCCATCAACCGCCCGGGTGAATTCGGCGACTCCGGGAATGCGATCCCAAGCCTGCACGGGAACCACCCCGGGCCCCGCACACCCCCCCCGGGCCCCGCACGGAAACCACCCCGGGCCCCGCACGACGAAGGGCCCGCCGACCCCGCCGGAGCGGGGTCAACGGGCCCTTCGAAAGCCTGGGATCAGCCGGCCGGCTTCGCCGCGGCCGCCGGGGCGGGGCTCGCCGCGGGGGCGGAGCCGCCCGAGGACGAGGCCGGGGCTGCCGACGAGGACGAGGACGACGAGGACGAAGCCGCGCCCACCGAGCTGCTGGAGGACGAGCGGCTGTCGGTCCGGTAGAAGCCGGACCCCTTGAAGACCACACCCACGGCCGAGAAGACCTTGCGGAGCCGTCCCTGGCATTCGGGGCACGTGGTCAGCGCCTCGTCGGTGAACTTCTGCACCGCCTCCAGGCCGTTGCCGCACTCGGTGCACTGGTACTGGTACGTGGGCACTTGTCTTCCTCCTGGCACTCTCGCCTGATGAGTGCTAACGATGGTCAATGATGCGGCATTCCGCTGGATCAGTCCAGCGACTCGAATGTGAGATGAGACGGGGGGCGCCGCCTGGCGCCCCCCGCACGCGTGCTGTACGCGCTCCGCTCAGCGCTCGGCCGCACCGACCAGCTGCCGCGCCACGGGCCGCTCGCCACCGGCGACGACCACCGGGGTGCTCGCCGCCCCCGGCGCGACCAGCAGGTGCCGCAGGGCGACCAGCGCGACCAGGCCAAGTCCGGCGCCGGCCACCGGCACCAGGAACCCGGCCGACGGCCCGTGGCCGTCGATCAGCCGCCCGGCCACCGTGGAACCGGTCGCCAGGCCGAGGCCGATGGCGCCGGTCAGCCAGGTGAAGGCCTCGGTCTTGGCGCCGTCCGCGACCAGCGTCTCGACCAGGGTGTACCCGGTGATCAGGGTCGGCGCGATGGCCAGGCCGCAGACCAGGCCGGCGACGGACAGGGCGACCAGGTTGGGCATCGCCCAGAGCGTCGAGCAGCCCAGCACCAGCAGCGCGTAGCTGGCCAGCATCCGCTGCCGGGCGGCGCGGCGCCAGGCGACCATGCCGTAGAGCACGCCGGCCAGCATCGAGCCGCCGGCGAAGATCCCGTAGACCGTGCCGTTGGCGCCGGGCTGGCCGACGGACTCGGTGAAGGCGGTGACGGAGACCTGCATCCCGCCGAACACGGTGCCGACGCCCAGGAACGCGCCGGCCAGCAGGCGGACGCCGGGCGAGGACAGCGCGGAGACCCGGCGGGCGCCCGGCTGGTGCGGGTGGCGGGCCGGGGCGGTGCGGCGCTGGGCGGCGAAGGCGAGCCCGCCGGCGACGGTCAGCGCGGCCTCGGCGATCAGCCCGGCCGAGGGGTTGACCGAGGTGGCGATGGCGCTGGCCAGCACGGGGCCGATCACGAAGGTGAACTCGTCCGTCACCGACTCGAAGGCGAACGCGGTGTTCAGCTTGGCCGCGGGCGCGCCCTCGGTGGAGAGCTTGGCGACCCAGCGGGAGCGGACCATCGCGCCGATCTGCGGCACGCTGGCACCCGCCGGGGCGGCCGCCAGCAGCAGGGCCCAGACGGGGGCGTGGCCGAGGGCCAGCGCGATCAGCACGCCGACCGAGACGGCGTGCACGATCACGCTCGGCACCAGGACGGCCGCCTGGCCGTACCGGTCGGCCAGCCGGCCGGTCTGCGGCCCGACGAGGGCCTGGGCGACGGCCGAGACGGCCGCGACGGTGCCGGCGGTGCCGTACGAGCCGTGGGTGTCGAAGACGAGCAGCAGGATGCCCAGGCTCAGCATGGCGTACGGGAGCCGCGCGGCGAACGCGGGCGCCAGGAACGTCCAGGCGCCCGGGGTGCGCAGCAGCGCGCCGTAGCCGATGCGGGCGGGCGCCTCGGCGTCGGAGGGGGCGTCCACGGGGACGCCGCTGTTGTCGACCGTTCGGCGGGCCGTCACGGTCGGTCCTTCCTGCTGCCTGGTAGCGCGGAAGGGGCAATGGGTGGCCCCGACGGCGCCGAGAGTCGTCCTCTCGCGCGTCGACCGGGGTAGTTACCGGGCCGGCCCGGTGTGGTTGCCGGGGGTCAGGCCGCGGCCGCCGAGCGGTCGCGCCAACTCTGCTTCAGGCAGATGCTGGGGTGTTTCGTCCATCATACTTATACGCGCGTAGATGTCGCGCTTGCCTCCACAATACAGGGCCCATCCAAATCTGTCCTGCCAATTGAAGGTGAACAGCGGACGAACCCCTCAAGTCGCAGGCCAGGGCGTCCGTTCAGCCACTTCAAGCCCCGCTGCCCGGCCGCCCCCGGGCCCCGCCCGGCCTCCCCCCGGCCCCCCTCAGCGCCCCCGGCCGTTCAGCCACCCGGCGAGCTTGCCGCCCTTGTCCACGGCCCGCAGCCGCCGCTCCGCGGCCTCGCCCACCTCGTCGGTGGTGACCACCAGCAGCTCGTCGCCGCCGCGCAGCACGGTCGCCTTGTCCGGGACGAAGCTGCTCCCCTCGCGGACGACCAGGGTGACCGCCGCCCCGGCCGGCAACCGCAGCTCGCTGATCTCCACGCCGGACATCTTCGAGTCCGGCGCCAGCGCCACCGAGAGCAGGTGTCCGTGCAGCTTCTCCAGCGGGGCGGACTCGATGCCGAGGTCCTGTCCCATCGAGCCCTCGCCGATCCGCAGCCACTTGGCCACCAGGGGCAGGGTGGGGCCCTGGAGCAGGGTGAACACCACGACCAGGATGAAGACGATGTTGAAGACTTCCTGGGCCATCGGGGCGCCCGCGACCATCGGGATGGTGGCCAGCACGATGGGCACCGCCCCGCGCAGCCCGGCCCAGCTCAGCAGCGCCTGTTCGCGCACGGGGAGCCTGAACGGCGTGAGGGTCAGCACCACCGAGAGCGGCCGCGCCAGGAAGACCAGCACCGCGCCGATCACCAGCGCGGGCACCACGGCCGAGCCCATCGACTCGGGGGTGCAGAGCAGGCCGAGCAGCACGAACATGCCGATCTGCCCGATCCAGGCCAGCCCGTCGGCGAAGCCGCGGACGGCCGGTCCGTGCGGCAGCTTGGCGTTGCCGAGGATGACGGCGCAGATGTAGACGGCGAGGAAGCCGGAGCCGTGCAGCAGTGCGCCGCCCGCGTAGGCGAGCACGGTGAGCGCCATGACCGCGATCGGGTAGAGGCCGGAGGACGGCAGTGCGACGTGCTTGATCCCGAACGCGCCGATCCTGCCGATCGCGAAGCCGACGGCCGCGCCGATCGCCAGCTCGGCGACGATCGTGCCGACCAGCACGTACCAGGAGTCCAGCTCGCCCGCGGTGGCGAAGGCCACGACCAGGATGACCACGGGCGCGTCGTTGAAGCCGGACTCCGCCTCCAGCAGGCCGGTGAGCCGGTGCGGCAGCGGCACCATCCGCAGGACGGAGAAGACGGCCGCGGCGTCGGTCGAGGAGACGATCGCGCCGAGCAGCATGGAGGTCCGCCAGTCGAGGCCGACCAGCCAGTGCGCGCCGGCGGCGGTGACGAAGACGCTGACCCCGACGCCGACGGTGGCGAGCACGGTGGCGGCGGGCATCACCGGTCTGACCTCGCGCCAGCTGGTCTTGAGACCGCCCTCGGCCAGGATCACCACCAGGGCGGCGTAGCCGAGCACCTGGGTGAGGGCGGCGTTGTTGAAGGAGACGCCGAGGCCGTTCTGGCCCAGGGCGACGCCGATGCCGAGGTAGATCAGCAGGCTGGGCAGTCCCGACCGGGTCGAGATGCGCACGGCGACCACCGCGACCAGCAGGATCACGGAGAACTCGAGGAGCAGCTGGTTCAAGTGGTCGACGTTCACGCAGGGGCACCTCGGGCAGGCTGGGGGCGGGCGGGGTGTCTGGCGGCGGTGAGGCCGGAGGAGTCGACGGCCGGAAGGGGGACGGGGCCGGCGAAGGCCGATTGCTCCCCTTGTGGATCGTTACTCAGTCTAACATTTTGCCATATCTTTAGCTTCACCTTTCCCACCGGCCTCCCGCCTGCGGTTCTCTGACCTCCCCGGATCCCACCGTGGGCGTCCCCCGTGCACGCCCGCCAGCCGAGTCGGCCTAATGTGGTGCCCTGTCATGGCCGAGTGCCCTGGACATGCCCACCTGCTCCCCAGTCGAGGACCGCAAGGACCCAGATGCCCCGCTCGAAGAAGTTCCGGCGCGCCCGTCTGATCGTGATCGTGCTGGTCGTGCTGCTGGTGGCCGGCACCGGCTACGGCGGCTACCGGGGGGTGGCCGCGGTCCGCGCGTCGTTCCCGGAGGTCGACGGCAGCGTCAAGGTGGCGGGCCTGAGCGCGCCGGTCGACGTCAAGCGGGACGCCAACGGCATCCCCCAGCTCTACGCCGACACCGGCGAGGACCTCTTCCGGGCCCAGGGCTACGTCCAGGCCCAGGACCGCTTCTGGGAGATGGACGTCCGGCGGCACATCACCGCCGGCCGCCTCTCCGAGATGTTCGGCGACGGCCAGGTCGAGACCGACTCCTTCATCCGCACCATGGGCTGGCGCCAGGTGGCGCAGAAGGAGTTCGACGAGAAGCTCGCGCCGGAGACCAAGAAGTACCTCCAGGCCTACGCGGACGGCGTCAACGCCTGGCTCGGCGAACACCCCGGCGGCCAGAGCGCCTCGCTGGAGTACACGCTGCTCGGCGTCGTCAACGGCGGCTACAAGCCCGAGCAGTGGACGCCCGTCGACTCGGTGTCCTGGCTGAAGGCGATGGCCTGGAACCTCTCCGGGAACCTCCAGGAGGAGATCGACCGCTCGCTGCTCGCCCAGGACTTCAGCCCGGAGAAGATCGCCGAGCTGTACCCGGAGTACCCGTACGCGAGCAACGGCACGATCGTGCGGACCGGCACCGTCAGCGGCGACACCTACCGCCCCGCCGACGGCGCCGCCCCGGCCGCCGGTGCGCCCGGCACCGGTTCCGCCGCCCAGGGCGCGGCCGCCACCAAGGCGATGCTGAAGGACGTCACCGACCGGATCGACGCGATGCCGCAACTGCTCGGCCGACAGGGCCAGGGCATCGGGTCCAACTCCTGGGCGGTCGCCGGTTCGCACACCACGACCGGCAAGCCGCTGCTGGCCAACGACCCGCACCTCGGCCCCGGCCTGCCCTCGGTCTGGTACCAGATGGGCCTGCACTGCCGGACCGTCTCGGCCGCCTGCCAGTACGACGTCTCGGGCTTCACCTTCGCCGGCATGCCGGGCGTGGTGATCGGCCACAACAAGGACATCGCCTGGGGCTTCACCAACCTCGGCGCCGACGTCACCGACCTCTTCCTGGAGAAGGTCACCGGCCCGGAGACGTACCTGGTGGACGGCAAGGAGGTGAAGTTCGCGCTGCGCAAGGAGACCATCAAGGTCGCCGGCGGCGAGGACCGCACCATCACCGTCCGCACCACGCAGACCGGCGCACCGCTGATCTCCGACCAGAGCACCGAGCAGCAGAACGTCGGCAAGTACGCGCCGAACGGCACCGCCGCCCCCGACCGCGGCACCGGCGGCTACGGCGTCGCCCTGCAGTGGACGGCGCTCAGCCCCGGCAAGACCATGGACGCCGTCTTCGAGCTGGACCGCGCCAAGGGCTGGGACGACTTCCGGGCCGCCGCCAAGGACTTCGCCGTCCCCGCGCAGAACCTGATCTACGCCGACTCCAAGGTCATCGGCTACCAGGCCCCCGGCGACATCCCCGTGCGCGGCAAGGGCGACGGCACGTACCCGGCCCCCGGCTGGGACTCCGCCTACCAGTGGAAGGGCTCCATCCCCTTCACCGCCCTGCCGTACAGCTACAACCCCCCGGCCGGCTACATCGTCACCGCCAACCAGGCCGTGGTCGACCCCTCGTACAAGTACCTGCTGACCAAGGACTGGGAGTACGGCACCCGGGCCAAGGAGATCACCGACCAGATCGAGGCCAAGCTCAAGAACAACGGCAGGATCTCGCCGGACGACATGCAGGAGATGCAGCTCGACAACACCAGCATCCTCGCGAAGAAGCTGGTCCCGCTGCTGCTCAAGGTGCAGATCGACGACCCGTACGTGCGCGAGGCGCAGGACCTCCTGAAGGACTGGAACTACCACCAGGACGCCGACTCGGCCGCCGCCGCCTACTACAACGGCGTCTGGCGCCAGCTGCTCAGCCTCTCCTTCGGCCAGAAGTTCCCGGCCGACCTGCGGGCCAAGGACAACTGCCTGCTGGTCCGCCGGCAGACCGACCCGACCAAGCCGGACAGCAGCACCCAGATCGTCACCGAGTGCGGCACCCGCGACCCGGGCAAGGCCCAGCCGGACGGCGGCGACCGCTGGACCGAGGTGGTGCGCCAGCAGCTGGACAAGCCCGACAGCGGCTGGTGGACGTACATCGACTCGGGGCACAAGGAGCAGAAGGGCCTGGACAACCTGCTCGCCGAGGCGATGAAGAACGCCCGTCAGGACCTCACCTCGCTGCTCAGCAAGGACGTCTCCACCTGGAGCTGGGGCCGCCTGCACAAGCTGACGCTGCGCGAGCAGACCATGGGGACCGACGACTCGTCGATCGCCTCCGGCGTCGTGCACAAGCTGCTCAACCGCGGCCCCTACCGCCTCTCGGGCGGTTCGGCGGCGGTCGACGCGGCCGGCTGGAACGCGGCCGCCGGGTACGAGGTGGACTGGATCCCGTCGATGCGGATGGTGGTCGACATGAGCGACCTCGACGCCTCGCGCTGGATCAACGTCGGCGGCGCCTCCGGGCACGCCTTCCACCCCAACTACAACGACCAGACCGACCTCTGGCTCGACGGCAAGCTGCTGACCTGGGCCTTCTCGCCGGACGCGGTCGAGAAGTCGGCCAAGAACAAGCTGGTGCTGACCACCGGCTGACCCACCGCAGGACCGCGGCCCCGCCCACCCCGCACCGGGGAGGGCGGGGCCGCGGCCGTTACCGGCCCGGCGCGTCACCGCCGAGGCGGTGCAGCCCCGACGGCGTGAGCGCCACGTCCACCGGCAGGTCGTGCGGCTCGGCCGGCACGCTTGCCAGCAGCTCGTGCTCGTACAGCAGCACCGCCAGCAGCGGCCGTACGCCGGCCCGCTCCAGCCGGGCCAGCACCCGGTCGTACGAGCCGCCGCCCCGGCCCAGCCGCAGCCCCTGCCGGTCCACCGCCAGGCCCGGCAACAGCACCAGCTCCGCCCCGGTCACCGCCTCCGGCCCGAGCCGGCCGCCGACCGGCTCCAGCAGCCCGCGCCCGGCCGGGGCCAGCGCCCCGGGACCCTCGTACGCGGCCCAGTCCAGGTCGTTGTCGGCCAGCAGCACCGGCAGCAGCACCCGCACCCCGCGCGCCAGCAGCGCGTCCAGCAGCGGACGGGTGCCCGGCTCGGCGCCGACCGACACGTAGGCGGCCACCGTGGCACCCGGCGCGGCCAGCTCCCCGGCGTGCCCGGCCAGCTCCTCCGCGGCCGCCTCGCGGACCTCCGGCGCCAGTGCGCGCCGCTGCGACAGCAGCCGTGTCCTCAGCGCGCTCTTCTCGTTGTGCATGGGATCCTCCACGGCTCGATCCTCCCCAGCTCTGTGCGGGCGACGCCCAGAGCCTGACATGCGGAAGGCACCCCGATGTCCACCCCGCTGCTGGTCCAGGCCCTGGCCGTCCTGAGTGCCCCCGCGCTGGTCGGCGCCGCCGCGCTCGGGCTGCGACAGCGCCGCCGCGACCGGGGCGCGGCCGCCCGCGAGGCCGGGCTGCGCGAGCGCGTCGCCGGGCTGGAGGCCCGCTGCGCCGAGCTGGAGCGCACCGCCTCCTGCGACCCGCTCACCGGCGTCTGGAACTACCGGCACCTCCAGCTCACCCTGGACGGGGAGATCGAGCGGGCCCGCCGCGCCGAGCAGGCCGAGCAGCAGGACGGGCCGCGCCCGGTGGCCCTGCTGCTGCTGGAGATCGCGGGCTTCGAGGCGGTCGTCGCCGAGCACGGCCGGGCCCGGGCCAACGCGGTGCTGCGCGACCTCGCCCAGCGGCTCGGCATGGAGATCCGCCGCTCGGACACCTTCGGCCGGTACAGCGGCGAGGAGTTCATGGCCGTGCTGCCGGACACCGGCGCGGAGGGCGCCGCGCAGGTCGCCGAGCGGCTGGTCTGGTCGGTCCGCCGCCACCTGCTGCTGGACTGGTCCTCCGGCCCGCGCGAGGACCGCCGCCCGCACGGCAACGGGCTGACCGCCGCCGTCGGCGTCGCGGTGCTGCCGGAGGACGGCACGCACGCCGCCGTGCTGCTCCGGGCCGCCGACCGGGCCCTGGCCGAGGCCCGGGCGGCCGGCGGGGACTGCTGGCGCGGAACGTCCTGCTCGCGGTCGCACGGCGGTCCCGCCGCCGAGCACGACCGTTCGGGAAAGGCGGGTAGTCTGTCGGCCTGTGCCGGTGAGGACGCCCTCGCCTCTCCCGTCACCCCACCTCTGCCTGCCATCGTGGCCGGGCCCAGCAACGTGCTGTCACCACCGGTCCACCGCGCTCGGCCAGGCGTAAACATGCCTTAGTAAGGTAAAACGCATGACGACGACCAGCTCTCGACCGCCGGTAACCAAGGCCGTGGTCCCCGCCGCCGGACTGGGTACCCGCTTCCTCCCGGCGACCAAGGCCACTCCGAAGGAGATGCTGCCGGTCGTCGACAAGCCGGCGATCCAGTACGTCGTCGAGGAGGCCGCCGCCGCCGGGCTGTCCGACATACTGATGGTCACCGGCCGCAACAAGCGCGCTCTCGAGGACCACTTCGACCGCGCCTACGAGCTGGAGGAGCTGCTCGCCCGCAAGGGCGACCAGGACCGCCTGCGCCGGGTCCGCGAGTCCGTCGAGCTGGCCAACATGCACTACGTCCGCCAGGGCGACCCCAAGGGCCTCGGCCACGCCGTCTCGGTCGCCGAGCAGCACGTCGCCGGCCAGCCCTTCGCCGTCCTGCTCGGTGACGACCTGATCGACCCGCGCGACCCGCTGCTCGCCCGCATGATCGAGGTCCAGCAGGAGCTCGGCGGCTCGGTCGTCGCGCTGATGGAGGTCGACCCCTCCCAGATCCACCTCTACGGCTGCGCCGCCGTCAAGGCCAACGGCTTCGGCGAGGACGTCTTCCAGGTGACCGACCTGGTCGAGAAGCCGGAGACCGCCGAGGCCCCCTCGAACTACGCCGTCATCGGCCGCTACGTCCTCGACCCCTCGGTCTTCGACGTGCTGCGCGAGACCCCGCCCGGCCGCGGCGGCGAGATCCAGCTCACCGACGCCCTGCGCGAGCTGACCACCCGCGCCCCGGAGACCGGCGGCCAGGTGCACGGCGTCCTCTTCAAGGGCCGCCGCTACGACACCGGTGACCGCTCGGACTACCTGCGCGCTATCGTCCGACTGGCCTCCGAGCGCGAGGACCTCGGCCCGGAGTTCCGCTCCTGGCTCCGGGAGTTCGTCGCCTCCGAGCTCCAGGACTGACCTACGACAGAGAGCGAGTGAGCCGATGACCGGGTCCACGGAGGGCAACACCACCCCCGCCGCCTGCTGCGGGGGACCCGCGGACCCGGCACCGGCCGCTCGCTCCGGCGGCCTCTGGACGGTCGACGAGCACCTCGCCGACGTCCTGGCCGCCGTCGGCCCGCTGCCCGCGATCGAGCTCCAGCTGCTCGAGGCCCAGGGCTGCCGGCTCGACGAGGACGTCCTGGCCGACGGCGACCTGCCGCCCTTCGACAACAGCTCGATGGACGGCTACGCGCTCCGCACCGCCGACACCGCCGGCGCCACCGCCGAGTACCCCTCGGTCCTCGCCGTGGTCGGGGACATCGCCGCCGGCGCCGGCGACCTGCCCAAGGTCGGCCCGGGCCAGGCCGCCCGCATCATGACCGGCGCCCCCGTCCCGCCCGGCGCCCAGGCCGTCGCCCCGGTCGAGTGGACCGACGGCGGCACCGGCAGCGGGCAGGCCGCCGACGCGATGGCCGCCGCCGTCGAGGACGAGGAGGTCCGGGTGCTGCGCCCGGTCTCCGAGGGCGCCCACATCCGCCGCCGCGGAAGCGACGTCGCCGCCGGCTCGCGGGTGCTGGAGTCCGGCACCCGGCTCGGCCCCGCCCAGCTCGGCCTGCTCGCCGCGATCGGCCGGGCCACCGTGAAGGTCCGCCCACGCCCGCGCGTGGTGGTCCTCTCCACCGGCAGCGAGCTGGTCCAGCCCGGCGAGCCGGTCGGCCCCGGCCAGATCTCCGACTCCAACAGCTTCACCCTCACCGCCGCGGCACGGGACGCCGGCGCCATCGCCTACCGCGTCGGCGGCGTGCCCGACGACGCGGCGCGGCTGCGCGCGGCCCTGGAGGACCAGCTCGGCCGCGCCGACCTGATCGTCACCAGCGGTGGCGTCAGCGTCGGCGCGTACGACGTGGTCAAGGAGGTCTTCGAGTCCTACGGCGGGGTGGACTTCCGCCGGCTGCGGATGCAGCCCGGCAAGCCGCAGGGCTTCGGCCGGATCGGCGCCGGGAGCGGCGCGGGGGCCGGCGGCTCCGGCGTGCCGCTGATGGCCCTGCCCGGCAACCCGGTCAGCGCCTACATCTCCTTCGAGCTGTTCGTCCGCCCGGTGATCCGCACCATGCTCGGCGCCGCCGACGTCCACCGCCCGGTGGTCCGGGCGCTCTGCCGGTCGGCGCTGCGCTCGCCCGCGGGCCGCCGGCAGTTCCTGCGCGGCCGGTACGACGCCGCGGCCGGCGTGGTCGAGCCGGTGGGCGGGGCCGGGTCCCACCTGGTCGGCGCGCTGGCCCGGGCGGACTGCCTGATCACCGTCCCCGAGGACGTCACCGAGCTGCCCGCCGGCAGCGAGGTGGACGTCGTCCTGCTCGGCGGCTGACCGGCCGGCGCGGCGGGCCGTCTCGCGGACACGGCCCGTCCCACGCCCCGGCCGGGACGGGGGGTACGGTAGCGCGGTATTCGACCTGCGCGCCCCCTCTGGAGCACCCGTGAGCACCTCACCACCCGGCGACCGCCTGACCCACGTCGACGACCAGGGCGCGGCCCGGATGGTCGACGTCTCGGAGAAGGCCACCACCGCGCGCACCGCCGTCGCGGCCGGCCGGGTCCGGGTCTCCCCGCGCGTGGTCGAGCTGCTGCGCGGCGAGGGCGTGCCCAAGGGCGACGCCCTCGCCGTCGCCCGGATCGCCGGGATCATGGGCGCCAAGAAGACCCCGGACCTCATCCCGCTCTGCCACCCGATCGCGGTCTCCGGGGTCAAGGTGGACCTCTCCGTCGCGGACGACGCGGTCGAGATCACCGCGACCGTGAAGACCGCCGACCGCACCGGCGTCGAGATGGAGGCGCTCACCGCCGTCGCGGTGGCCGGCCTCACCGTGATCGACATGGTCAAGGCCGTCGACAAGAGCGCCACCATCGAGGCCGTCCGGGTGCTCAGCAAGACCGGCGGCAAGAGCGGCGACTGGTTCACCCCGGAGGCGGGCGCGTGAGCGCGCCGGCCGGACGGGCGCTCGCCGTCACCGTCTCCAACCGGGCCTCGGCCGGCGTCTACGAGGACAAGGGCGGCCCGCTGCTGGTGGCCGGCCTGCGCGCGATGGGCTTCACCGCCGACGGCCCCCGGGTCGTCCCGGACGGCGAACCGGTCGAGGAGGCCCTGCGGGAGGCCGTCGCGGCCGGCTACGACGTGGTGCTGACCACCGGCGGCACCGGCATCTCCCCGATGGACCTCACCCCGGAGATGACCGCCCGTGTCATCGACCGGCAGGTCCCCGGCATCGCCGAGGCCATCCGGGCCGAGGGCCGTGCGAAGGTCCCGACCTCCGCGCTCTCCCGCGGGCTCGCCGGCCTCGCCGGACGTACCCTGATCGTCAACCTGCCGGGCTCGACCGGCGGCGTCAAGGACGGCCTGGCCGTCCTGGAGCCGCTGCTCGCCCACGCCGTCGACCAGCTCGGCGGCGGGGACCACCCCCGGCCCGACGCACCTGACTCCGGGAGAGCGCACTGAACGCCGGCTGGCCGGTAGAGCTCCACGAGGGGGAGGTCGTGCTGCGCCCGATCCGGGCCCGCGACCAGCGCGAGTGGCAGGAGGTCAGCCGGCGCAACCGGGACTGGCTGCGCCGCTGGGAGGCCACCGTGCCGCCCGGCCCGGCCGGCCAGGGCGCCGGCCCGCGGCCGACCTACCGGCAGATGGTCCGGTTCCTGCGCGGCGAGGCCTCGGCCGGCCGGATGCTGCCCTTCGTCGTGCTCTACAAGGGGCAGCTGGTCGGCCAGCTGACCGTGGGCGGGATCACCTGGGGCTCGATGTGCTCGGCCAACGTCGGCTACTGGATCGACGAGGCGGTGGCCGGCCGGGGCATCATGCCGGCCGCGGTGGCGCTTTCGGTGGACCACTGTTTCCGCACCCTCGGACTCCACCGGATCGAGGTCTGCATCCGTCCCGAGAACGCCCCGAGCCGGCGCGTGGTGGAAAAGCTCGGTTTCCGCTCGGAGGGAATGCGGCCCCGCTATCTGCACATCGACGGCGACTGGCGGGACCACCTGGTGTACGCGCTCACCGCCGAGGAGGTCCCCGAGGGGATGCTGGAGCGCTGGCGGGCGCTCAGTTCGGGCAGGGGTCCAGGTAATTGAATATATGTTCGAAAGAAATATCGATATGGCATCGGCGTGGCGACGGACGGGCACAAATACCGGCAAAATAGTCGGAGAATCAGCTTGATCACACGACACGCCGTGCCAAATTGCTGCCAGGCCTTCCCCTGCGCCCGTACGGTGTGAAACGTGAGCAGTAGCGGCCTTATCTACGCCGTCATCGTAGGGGCCTGGGCCGCCTATCTCGTGCCGATGTGGCTCCGCAGGCAGGACGAGCTCAACGAGGCGCGCCCGACGGAACGCTTCAGCACCGCCATCCGCCTGCTGGCCGGGCGTTCGGCGCTGGAGCGGCGGGCATCCCGGGCCCTGGGCGACGAACCGCGTGACGACGAGCAGAGCAAGGACGGCCCTCCCGGACGGGACGAGGCCGCCTCCGGCGACCCCGGGAACGCCCCGGCGGACGGCGCGGCGCAGGCCCCGTCGGACGGCCCGGCCGAACGCGCCGTGGAGCCCCCCGCGGGGCACACGGCCGAGCGGACCGCCGAGGAGACCGCCGAGCGGCGGGCCGGGGCCGAGCGCCGGGCCCGGCTGCTGGCCCGGCGGCGCCGGATGGTCAGCGTCCTCTTCCTGGCGTTCGCGTTCGGCGCGGTCGTCGCGGCGGTGGCCGGTCTGGCCTTCCTCTGGGTCCCGGCCGTGCCGGCCGTCCTCCTCACGCTCTACATCGGCCACCTGCGGCGGCTGGAGCGCCTGCGGTACGAGGTGAAGCTCGACCGCGCCCGGGCGGCCCAGGCCGCCGAGCGGCTGCGCAAGCGCGAGCAGCGGCGCGCCGAGGCCCGGCCGGCCGAGGAGCCGCCGCCGGACGCCCCCGAGGAGCCCGTCCGTGCCCGCCCGCACCTGCGGCTCGCCACCGACCCGGAGCCGGCCGAACCCGCGCCGGCCGCCACCACCGGTGCGGCCTCGGCCTCGGCCGTGGCGGAGGCGACCGAGCACGAGGAGTGGGTCGACGGCATGCGCGAGCGCGGTGCGGCCGGCCCGGACTCCTGGGAGCCCGTCCCCGTCCCGCTGCCGACCTACGTCACCGCCCCGGTGGCCCCCCGGGTCACCCGCGGCCTCGACCTGTCGGCCCCGGGCACCTGGACGGCCGGCCGCCCCACCGAGGCCCGCACCACCCCGCTCTTCGACCAGTACGCCGAAGCGCCGGCCCCCGAGACCCGCCCCCGCGCGGCCAACGAATGACCGCGCCGGGACGCCGGCCGGGACGGCGTCCCGGGGGGTGGTCACGAGCCCCCTCGGAAAGGTGCTAAAGTTTCTTCTCGTTGGGGCTGTGGCGCAGTCCGGTAGCGCACCTCGTTCGCATCGAGGGGGTCAGGGGTTCGAATCCCCTCAGCTCCACCCAACAGGAAGTCCCGCCCGATCATCAGATCGGGCGGGACTTCTGCGTTGTGGGGGGAAGGACGCCGGACGGGGGCTCAGGCGACTCCTGAGGGGCCCCGGTTGGGCGGTGTGACGATGATCACTCGGGTGTACCGGTCGCCGTGCAGGGTGCGTGGTGGAGGCAGTCGTGGCCGGCGGCGCCCTCGGCGGCGAAACGGCCGAGGGGCGGGCGGAGCGGGTGCTCCGGCCGGCCCTCGGGGGTGGGGCGGGGTCCGTCAGGGCTGGCCGGAGCCCGCGTACGGGCCCGGCTGCGGGGCCCCGGCCTGCGGCGGCACGCTGCCGTAGCGGGCCGGACGGTGGCCGCGCGGGTGGCGGGTCAGGGTGTAGCCCGCGACGCCTGCCAGGGCGGCCAGGGCGCCGCCGGCCAGGGTCCAGAACCAGCGGGTGTTCCAGCCGGAGAACCAGCCGGTGTACCAGTGCTCCTCGGGCTCCTCGGGTGCGGCCGCCTTGGCGGTCGCGGCGCCGCCGCCGGCCGGCGGGACGAGCGGGGCCTTGAGGTTGCCGCCCTCCGGCTGGGCGTTGTCCGCGTCGCCCTTGGCGGCGACGTGCAGCTGGACGGAGGCGGCGAGGCCGAGGTCGGGCTGCGGGACGTCGGAGACCGACAGGCGGACGTAGTAGGTGCCGGGCAGCGGGTCGCCGGACCACGGCTCGGCCCAGGACCGGACCTCGCGCAGGGTGCAGCTCAGTGCGAGCGAGGCCGCGGCGGGCTCGGCGGTCGCGTTCTGGGTGCCGGCGGTGCAGGACTGGCGGCGGCGCAGCCCGTCGAACACCTCGACGCTCCAGCTCTGCGGGCCGTGCCGGTCCGCCGAGGGCGCCAGGTTGACGGTCAGGCCGACCGTCGGCGTCTGGCCCTCGGAGGCGCCGAACGCCCAGTAGAGGTAGTCGCCGGTGGAGGCCGAGACGTTGGCGTCCTGGCCGGCGGCGAGGTTGATGGCGGTCAGGAAGGACGTCCCGGCCTTGGTGACCGGTGCCGGGGTGCCGCTGGCGCCGGCCGTCGGGGACGGCGAGGCGGCGGAGGCAGCCGGGGCCGCGACCACGAGGGCCGGGAGCAGGGCCAGGCCGGCCAGGGCGGTACGGAAAGAGGTGCGCATGGTCAGTTCTCCCGCCAGACAGCGATCCGCCAGCGTGCGATCCAGCCGAAGACCAGGCCGGTGAGCAGGCCGGCCAGGGTGAGCACCAGCAGCAGGATCCAGCCGCGGCCGAGACCCATCGCCGGGCCGTCCGGGGCGGGCGAGGCGGCGGCCAGGTCGACCGTCAGCTCCAGCGGCAGGCCGGGCTCGGCCTGGACACCGGGCTGGGCGGCCAGCGAGTTGCTGACGACCAGGCAGACGGTCGTCTCCGGCTTGCCGCTGGGCGAGGCGGACGGCGTCGCCGACGCGTAGCCCTTGGAGTCGCCGGTGGACCAGCGCAGGCCGGCGGAGACCACGTCGGTCCGGCCGCTGCCGGCGTCGGTGCCGCGGACCAGCTCCTGGCCGGTGGCGCTGGTGGCCTGGAGCAGGACGCCGTAGTCGCGGGCCACCGCCCGGTCCACGGAGACGCTGACGGAGGCGCGCAGCTCCTGCCCGGCCTTGACCGGGACGCGGTACACGCGGTGCTCGGAGAACTTCTCCCGGTCGCTGTAGACGCCGGGGGTCAGGACGGGGGCGCTCTCGCACTTGTCGGTGCCCGCGGTCTTGACCGGCGTCACGGTGTAGGTGTCGTTGGAGCGGTCGACCAGCTGCTTCACCTTGTCGGTGAGCTGCTCCTGGGTGCGCACGTCGGTGTAGGTGCCGCCGGTGGCGTTGGCGATGCAGAGCAGCTGCTGGCGGGTCTTGTCGTCGTGCGCCAGGCCCAGGGTGTCGACCACCAGGTGGATGCCCTGGGCGGCCAGCTCGCGGGCCACGTCGCACGGGTCCGGCGGGGCGCAGGAGTCCTCGCCGTCGGTGATCAGCACCACCCGTCGGGTGGTCTCGCCCTTGCCGAGGTCCTGGGCGGCTCCGCGCAGGGCGAGGCCGATCGGGGTCCAGCCGGTCGGGCGCAGGGTCGCGACGGCGGTCTTGGCCTCGACCTTGTTGGTCTTGCCGACGGGGAACAGCTGCCGGGTGTCCTGGCAGCCCTGGGCCTTGTCGTCGCCGGGGTAGTTGGCGCCCAGGGTGCGGATGCCGAACTCGGTCTCCGCGGGAAGGGCGTCGATCACCTCGTTGAGGGACTGCTGGGCCACCGCGATGCGGCTCTTGCCCTGGATGTCGGTGGCCCGCATGGAGCCGCTGACGTCCAGGACGAGGTCGACCCGGGGGGCCTCCTTGCCGCCGGCGGCGCCGGCTGATGGTTCGTCGGCATGGGCGGGCAGGCCGCTGAGCAGCGCACCGCCTGTTATCGCCAGGGCGGCCAGCAGGCTGCCGAGCCTGGCCTTCGGTCGTCGTCCGGTAGTCACCCGCCAGATCCTAGGGATCATCAGTTCGCCGTGGCCAACGAGGTCCGGTGCGCGGCCGGCCGGGAACCGGCGTGAACTCCCGGGCGCCGGTGGGTGATCGGACGCCGGGCGCGGGCTGGTGCGCCCGTAGGGGTGGCGGTGGCGTGCGAGGCCGTTTCCGGGCGGGGCCGGGGGAGGGCTGCGGGCAATCCGGGACACACCGGGCGGAAGAGTCAATAAATATGGATAGTGCTCGTTAGGGTGACGAACGGGTCATGGGTGCGGCCGTGACGGCGCGCCCTCCCGGCCGGTACGTCCGACTGATTGGAAGGACCAGCACGTGAGCAACCTCTTCGCTATCGCCTACCCGGATCTGGCCACCGCCCGGGCGGTGCGCAACGAGGCGGTCGGACTGCAGAAGCAGAAGCTGATCGACCTGGAGGACGCGGTCGTCGTCGAGCGCCGCGAGGACGGCCGGATCAAGCTGCACCAGCAGGTCAGCACCACGGGCGCGGGAGCCGCCTCCGGGGCGCTCTGGGGCGGGGTGATCGGCCTGCTGTTCTTCATGCCGTTCCTCGGCGCGGCGGTCGGCGGTGCCACGGGCGCCGCGGTGGGCGCCTCCACCGACATCGGGGTGGACGACAACTTCATGCGCGAGGTAGGCGAGCACCTCCAGCCGGGCACCGCCGCGGTCTTCCTGCTGGTCCGCAAGGCCACCGCGGACAAGGTCCTCCCGGCGCTGGCCCGTTACGGGGGGAAGATCATCCAGACCTCGCTCTCCGCCGCGGCGGAGGCCGAGCTGAAGGCGACCGTCGAGGCGTCCCGGCCGCAGCCCGCTCCGGCCTCCGCCTGAGCCGCCGGCCTCCTGACCAGCCGCTCACATCGGGGCGGACGGGCGCGGCCGCCCGTCCGCCCCGATCGCCGTCCTCCGACGGCCCCGCCCCCGCACCACCACCGCAGCAGGGACACCAGGACGGTCCGTGGCGACACCCTCCGCCGTGACGAGAGGCTCCGGCCGGCCGCGCCGGACGGTGCCGACCCGGCGCAACACCGAGCTCGTGCTGGTCCTGGCCGCCGTGCTGACCGCCGTCTACGGATACGCCGAGGTCGGCGTCAACATCGACGGCACGGTGCCCGCCGACGCGGCCGAGTACGGCGGCGCGCTCGGCGTGCTCGCACTGCTGGCACACGCCGCGGTCCGCTGGAAGGCGCCGTACGCCGACCCGCTGCTGCTGCCGATCGGCGTGCTGCTCAACGGGATCGGCCTGGTCGTCATCTACCGCCTGGACCGGGCCACGGGCGGCGGCGGCGCGGCGCCCACCCAGCTGCTCTGGTCCAGCCTCGGGGTGGGCCTGTTCATCGCCGTCGTCCTGCTGCTGCGCGACCACAAGCGGCTGCAGCGCTACGCGTACATCGGCGCGCTGGTGGCCCTGGTGCTGCTGGTGCTGCCGGTCTTCTTCCCGCCGGTGTACGGGTCGCGGATCTGGATCACGATCGGGCCGCTCTCCTTCCAGCCGGGGGAGTTCGCCAAGATCCTGCTGGCGGTCTTCTTCGCCGCCTACCTGGCGGTGCACCGGGACGCGCTGGCGCTGACCGGCCGGCGGGTCCTCGGGTTCCAGCTGCCGCGCGGGCGGGTGCTCGGGCCGGTGCTGCTGATCTGGGCGGCCTTCGTCGGCGTCCTCGTCCTGGAGACCGACCTCGGCACCTCGCTGCTCTTCTTCGGCCTCTTCGTGGTGATGCTCTACGTGGCCACCGCGCGCAGCGGCTGGATCGCGATCGGGCTGTTCCTGGCCGCGGTGGCGGCATTCGGGGTCGGCCGGCTCTCGCCGCACGTGCACAGCCGGGTCGCCGACTGGCTGGACCCGCTCGGCTCGATCGCCGCCGGCCGGGGCGCCAACCAGATCGCCCAGTCGTTGTTCGCCTTCGCCTGGGGAGGCGAGCTGGGCACCGGGCTCGGCAACGGGCACTCCGTGCTGATCGGCTTCGCCGCCAAGTCCGACTTCATCCTCGCCACCATCGGCGAGGAGCTCGGCCTGACCGGGCTGATGGCGGTCCTCCTGCTGTACGCCCTGCTGGTCTCCCGGGGGTTCAGGACCGGCATCGCGCTGCGGGACCCGTTCGGGCGGCTGCTGGCGATCGGGCTGGCCGCGATCGTCGGCCTCCAGGTGTTCGTGGTGGCCGGCGGGGTGCTGGACCTCATCCCGCTGACCGGGATGACGCTGCCGTTCGTCGCGCAGGGCGGCTCCTCGGTGGTGACCAACTGGATCATCGTCGCGCTGCTGGTGCGCATGAGTGATCTCGCCCGCCGGCCGGCGGAGGAGGCCTGATGGCGCTGGACAGGGGAGGGGGCCGCGGGCGGGGCAACGGGCCGCAGGGCCTGCCCGGGATCTCCGTCACCGGGCGCCGGGCGGGCACCTTCTGCCTGCTGCTGATCGTGGCGCTCTGCGTCCAGGCCACCCGGGTGCAGGTGTTCCGGGCCGAGGAGCTGAACCACAACGAGGCCAACCAGCGGCTCACCATCGAGCGCTACTCCCAGCCGCGCGGCGACATCCGGGTCGGCGCCGACAGCGTCACCGGCTCCGAGCCGACCGGCGGCCGGTACGACTACAAGCGCACCTACACCGACGGACCGCTGTACGCCGCCGTCACCGGGTACTCCTCGCAGGCATACGGCAACTCCCTGCTGGAGGGGACCGAGGACGACCTGCTCTCCGGCACCGACAGCCGGCTGGCGAGCTGGGCCGTCTGGGACGCCGTCGCCCGGAAGCAGAACCCCGGCGGCGACGTCCACACCACCATCGACCGGGCGGCCCAGCAGGCCGCGGTGCGCGGGCTCGGGGACCAGAAGGGCGCGGTCGCCGCGATCGAGCCCGCCACCGGCCGGATCCTGGCGCTGGCCAGCACCCCCTCGTACGACCCGGGGAGCTTCGCGGGTTCCTCCGCCGCCGACCAGGAGGCCTGGAACGGGCTCCAGGCCGACCCCGACCAGCCGATGCTCAACCGGGCGCTGCGCCAGACCTACCCGCCCGGTTCGACCTTCAAGGTGGTCACCGCGGCGGCCGCGCTGCAGAACGGCGTGGTCACCGACATCGACGCGCCGACCGGCGCGCCCTACCCGTACGTGCTGCCGGGGACCACCACGCCGCTGGTCAACGACACCACGGCCTGCGACGAGCCCGGGCAGTCGCTGGACACCGCCATGGTCCACAGCTGCAACAGCACCATGGGCTACCTCGGGGTGCAGGTCGGGCTGGAGGGGATGGTCTCGACGGCCGAGGCCTTCGGCTTCAACGACGCGAGGCTGGACGTCCCCGTCCGCCCGGCGCGCTCCAACTTCGACACCCGCATGAACCCGTCCCAGCTGGCGCTCTCCTCGATCGGCCAGTTCGACACCGCGGCCACCCCGCTGGTGATGGCGATGGTCGCGGCCGGAGTCGCCGACAACGGCACCGTGATGCATCCACAGCTTGTGGACAGACTGACCAGGAGCGACGGCACCACCGTGCAGATGATGCGGCCGCAGCCCTACCGGCAGGCGATGAGCCCGGCGGTGGCCGCGCAGGTGCGGAAGCTGATGACCGACGTGGTGGAGAACGGCACCGGGCGCAGCGCCCGGATCGGCGGCGCGGAGGTCGGCGGCAAGACCGGCACCGCCCAGCACGGGGTGGACAACTCCGAGACGCCGTACGCCTGGTTCATCTCGTGGGCCAGGCCGGCCGGCTCGGACGCCGTGCCGCCGGTGGCCGTCGCCGTGGTGATCGCGGACAGCGATGCCACGGACGTCACGGGCGGTGGCCTGGCCGCCCCGGTCGCCCGCTCGGTGATGCAGGCCGTCCTGGGGCGCTGAGCGCGAGGGGGATGGCCCTGACCTGCGGCTTAGCCGCCCGGTGGAAGATCCGCCGTTTGCGAAGTGTCCGGTTTGTACATGCTGATGCGACGATTCGTACAATGCGCGCGGTGCGACTGTTCGTTTGCGACACTGGTGCTTTCGCGGGGTACTGTCCCATGTTTGTTCGGTTGGTCCTTGATGTCACTTCACGGCGTCTTGAGTGACCGGCCGCTAGGACACCCTCCCCCGCCTAGAAGGAACGTCGTTTTGGCCAGCAACACCCTCGGCGCGCGTCTGCTGCGACGCAAGCCCGTCTCCACCCTGATCGCCGAGAGCGAGGGCCACGACGCCCTTCCCGCCGGTGCGCCCGAGGAGGGCGGACGCTCCGGCATCCACCTGCGGCGTTCGATCGGCCTCTGGCAGCTGTCCTCGATCGGCATCGGCGCCACCATCGGCACCGGCATCTTCTTCGTCCTCAGCACCGCGGTGCCGTCGGCCGGCCCGGCCGTGATCCTGTCCTTCGTGATCGCCGCGGTCACCGCAGGCCTCACCGCGCTCTGCTACGCCGAGATGGCGTCCGCGATCCCGGTCTCCGGCTCCTCGTACTCGTACGCCTACGCCACCCTCGGCGAGGGCGTCGCGTTCGCGGTCGGCATCTGCCTGCTGATGGAGTACGGCGTCTCCGCCTCCGCGATCGCGGTGAGCTGGGCCGAGTACCTGAACAAGTTCCTCGACCTGGCCTTCGGGGCGAAGATCCCCGAGGCGCTCTCCGGCGCGCCGGACGGCACCCACTGGTTCAACCTGCCGGCGCTGATCCTGGTCGCGATGGTCTGCTTCCTGCTGATCCGCGGCGTGAGCGAGTCGGTGAAGGTCAACGCGGCCATGGTGGGCATCAAGATCCTCATCCTGATCCTCTTCATCGGCGTCGCCCTGACCGGCTTCCACTCCGGCAACCTGACCCCGTTCATGCCGCTCGGCATCGGCGGCGTCCAGGTCGCGGCCTCCAGCATCTTCTTCTCGTTCATCGGCCTGGACGCCGTGTCCACCGCCGGTGAGGAGGTCAAGAACCCGCGCCGGACCCTGCCGCTGGCGATCATCATCTCGCTGGTCGTGGTCACCCTGCTGTACATCCTGGTCGCCCTGGCCGGCATCGGCGCCCAGCCCTGGCAGAAGTTCGACGGCCAGGAGGCCGGCCTCGCCCAGATCCTCCAGGACATCACCGGCCAGAGCTGGCCCGCGATGGTCTTCGCGATCGGCGCGATCATCTCGATCTTCTCCATCACCCTCGTGGTGATCTACGGCCAGACCCGCATCCTGTACTCGATGGGCCGCGACGGCATGCTGCCCAAGCGCTTCGCCCAGCTCTCGCCGCGCACCGGCACCCCGGTCTGGAACACCATCGTGGTCGGCGTCGGCGTCGGCGCGCTGGCCGCCTTCATCCCGCTGGAGAAGCTGGCCGACATCACCAGCCTCGGCACGCTGATCGCGTTCTCGGTGGTCTCCATCGGCGTGATCATCCTGCGCCGCACCCAGCCCGACCTGCCGCGCGGCTTCAAGGTGCCCGGCTACCCGGTCGTCCCGCTGGTCAGCGTCGCCTTCTGCATCTACCTGATCACCGGCCTGCACGCCGACACCTTCGAGGCCGGCGGCGTCGCCCTCGCGATCGCCCTCGCGGTCTACTTCGGCTACAGCATCAAGCACTCCAAGCTGGAGCGCGCCGAGCAGCCCGTCGCGGCCGACACCCCGGCCGACACCAAGGCCGGCTGAGCATCGCGGACACCCGTGGACGGGGCCGCCGGACGGTGACGACACCCCGGCGGCCCCGTTCGTCCCTGTGGACACTCAGTCCGCGGACATGGCGACAGGGCCCGGCCGCCACCCATAACCTTCCACCATGGTGAGCACCCGCACGCCCGGCCACACCCGCCCGCGCGGCCGCTTCACCGGCCGTGGCGGGGCGCCCGTCCCGCCCGCAGCGGCCGGACCAACGACCGGACGCGACCGACCGCGCCGCCGCCTTCCCGCCCCGTCGTTCCCCCGTCAGCGTGGTGACGGCACGCCACCGCCACCGCCCGATCGGCTGAACCCCGCCCGGCTCGCCTCGCTGCGCCGCGTCCAGTTCCTCGGCTGTCTGATCGCCGCCGGCTGGGCCGCGGCCTTCCCCCTCGTCTCCGACCTGCCCAACCAGCGGCTGTGGGGCACCGTCGCGGCCCCCGCCTACGTCCTCGCCGGGCTGCTCTGCCTGGCTCTGCCGCGCCGGTTCGCGGCCCGTGCGGCGGCCGGGGCCGCCCTCCTGGGCGCCGTCCTGGTGCCCCTCGCGCTGCTGGCCCTGCAGGGCCGCCACCAGTCCGAGGTGATGGTGGTCGAGCGCTCGGCCCACCTGCTGCTCACCACCGGCAGCCCGTACCTGCCGCACCCGGTGGTGGTCACCGACTACAACCCCTACCTGCCGGCCATGACCCTGTTCGGGATGCCGCGCGCCCTGGTGGGCAACGGCAACCCGGTGGCGCAGGTGGCCGGGGACGCCCGGATCTGGTTCGCGCTGGCCTTCCTGGCCTGCCTGATGGCCAGCTGGCGGCTGCTGCGGCCCTCCCGGGACCGCGCCCCGCTGCTGCCGCTGGCCGTGCTCACCGCCTCGCCGCTGATCGCGCTCGCGCTGGTGGTCGGCGGGGTGGACCTGCCGTTGATCGGGGTCTGTTGCCTGGCGATGGCACTGGCCGAGCGGGACCGCACCATCGGGGCCGGGCTGGTCCTGGCGCTGGCCTGCACCCTGAAGTGGACGGCCTGGCCGGCGCTGCCGGTGGCCGTGCTGCTGCTCTGGCGGCTCTACGGGCGGCGGCCCGCCGCCCGGGCGGGGCTGACCGCGCTGGGCACGGGCCTGGCGGTGATCCTGCCCTCCGCGCTGGCCCGGGCGGACGCGCTGCGCGAGCAGGTGGTGCGGTTCCCGCTGGGGCTGACCGCGATCCAGACGCCGGCCGGAAGCCCGCTGCCCGGCAAGGTGCTGGCCGGGTTCGGGCCGACCGGGCACACCGTCTCGCTGGTGCTGATGACGGTCGGCGGGCTGGGGGTGGCGATCTGGCTGGTGGCCCGGCCGCCGGTCTCCGCCATAGCCGCCGCCGACCTGCTGGCCGCGGGGCTGGCGATCGCGTTCATGCTGGCGCCGGCCGGGCGGTTCGGGTACCTGGCCCTGCCGGTGGTGCTGCTGATCTGGCCGCGGCTGGCGGCCCGGCGGTGGAGCGGGCGCAGGCCCGTTCCGGCGAGCTGCCTGCTGGCCCGGCCGGAGCCGGTCCTGCCCCGGGGCTGACCGGGGCGGGACCGGGCGGGAGCGAGCAGGACCGGCCGGGGCGGGCGGCGCGGCGCCGGGGTCAGCGGTTGCCGGCCGCCTTGATGACGGAGGCGACGGCCGGACCGGCCGCGTCGGCGCCGTGGCCGCCGCCCTGGACCTCGGCGGCGATGGCCAGGTTGCCCCGGTAGGCGGTGAACCAGCTGTTGGTGGTCTCGACGCCGGTGGCCTCCGCCGAGCCGGTCTTGGCGCCCGCGTTGTCCGAGATCCCGTTCATCACGGCCTTGGCGGTGCCGTCCTTGGCGGTGGCCGCCATCATCGCCTTCAGCTTGGCGTCGGCGTCCGGGGACATGGTGCGGGCGGCCTTCTGCTGCGGCAGGTCGGCGACCAGGATCGGCTGCTTGAACTCGCCGCTCTGCACGGTGGCCGTGATCGAGGCGATGGCCAGCGGGTTCATCTGGATCTTGCCCTGGCCGATGGACTGCATGGCCTGCTCGTCCTTGTTGGCGCCCGCGTCCGGCACCCGGCCGTCGGCGTTCGGCAGGCCGGTCTTCCACTCCAGGCCGATGCCGTAGATGTCCTTGGCGGTGGAGGTCAGCGCGCCCGGCTTGAGGCTGGCCAGGCCCTGGTCGATGAACGCGGTGTTGCAGGAGATCATGAAGTCCTGCTGGAGCGTGTTGGTCGGGTAGGCGTCCGGGAAGGAGTTCGGGATCGCCTTCGGGTTGCTGCTCTTCACCGGGCAGGGGACCACGGTGTCCGGGTTGACGCCCGCCTCCAGCAGGGCCGTCGAGGTGACGATCTTCATCGTCGAGCCGGGGGCCAGCAGGCCGAGGAAGGCCCGGTTCTGGCCGGTGGCGGGCGCGTTGGCGAACGCCAGCACCTGGCCGGTGCTCGGCTCGATGGCGACGATCGAACCCTGCTTGCCGCCGAGGTCGGTCATCGCCTTCTCGGCGGCGGCCTGGAGCCCGTTGTCGATGGTCACCTTGAACGGCTTGGCGGGCTTGGGCTCGACGATGGTGAAGAGCTTGTCGGTGGCGCCCTTGCCGTCCGCGGTGGAGATGACCACACCGCTGCCCGCGTCGCTCTGGTCCTGGGCGGGCTGGAGCTTGCGGGCGTTGTCCTGGAGGGTGGCGAGCAGCGTCGGGGTGAGCGAGGCGCCCTGCAGCGCCTTGCCGTTGCGGTCGACCACGTTGCCGGGCGGGGCGAAGACCGGCTGGGTGGAGATCACCTCGCCCGCGCCGAGGTGCGGGTGGATCACCGACGGCGCCCAGTGCACGGCCGGGGTGTTGTCGCTCATCTTCACGACGCTCAGGAAGCCGTTGTAGTCCCACACCCGGTTGGTGCCCTCGAACTCGGCCCGGGCCTTGAAGCCCATCAGCACGCCGGCCGGGGCCGGGGAGGCGGAGGCGGACGGCGAGTCGGTGCCCGTCGCGGACGGCGTCGCCGCGGCGGAGGGCGAGCCGGTGGGCTTGGCACCGGGCGAGGGGGTGCCCGTCGAGGAGGCGAACGCGGCGGCGGTGGCCGGGCCGGACGGCGCGAGGGTCAGCCCGCTCGGCTTCACCTGGTCCTTGAAGGCGGTCAGCGCGGTGGTCGCCGCCGCCGGGTCGTCGGTCAGCCCGGCCGCCTTGGCGAGGTCACCGGCGGCCCAGGCCTCCAGGAAGTCCTTGGCACCGGCCGTCGCCTGCTCGGCGCTGGGAGGCTCGGCGACCACCGTGCGGGCCTTCTTGCCCTGCGGTGCGTCCGAGTCCGAGCCGCCGACGAGGCTGTACGCCCCGTACCCGCCGCCCGCGAGCACGGCGAGGGACACGCCGGTGATGATGCCGATCTTCGCGCCACTGCGCATGGTGCTCTTCCCCCAAGGGTCTGGCGACTGGCCGCTGCCGGAGGTGGCCGGAAAGCGCGTTCGGTCCTCAGCCTAGGCAGAGGTTTTCCGTGCCCCGACGAAATGCCCGGGTCTTGTGACGGATCTGGTACGTGTCGCGCACCACCTCGCCACGGTCCCCGCGCTCAGATCCAGCTGTTGAACCACATCCGCCTGCGCCAGTCGTCCATCGGAATCGTCTCCCCCGTGAACAGCGGGTGGAAGAAGAGAAAGTTCCACACGATCAGCAGCACCAGGAGGCCGGCCGCCGTCGAGCCGATGATCCGGCGGTCCCGGGACGCCCCGGACGGGCCGATCAGGGCGCCGACCAGCATGGTGACCGCGAGCACCAGGAACGGTACGAAGGCCACCGCGTAGAAGAGGAAGATCGTCCGCTGCTGGTAGGCGAACCAGGGCAGGTAGCCCGCGGCCAGGCCGCAGAGCACGGCGCCGGCCCGCCAGTCCCGCCGGGCGGCCCAGCGCCAGAGGCAGTACACCAGTGCCACCACGCCGGTCCACCAGAGCAGCGGGGTGCCGATGCCCAGTACCTCGCGGGCGCACTCGCTCACGGTGCAGCCGGCCTGGCCCTGCTTGGGGGACTCGTAGAAGAAGGAGACCGGGCGGCCCAGCACGAGCCAGCTCCACGGGTTGGACTGGTAGGTGTGCGGGTCGCTCAGGTGGGTGTGGAACTCGTAGACCGTCGAGTGGTAGTGCCAGAGCGCCCGCAGGCCCTCCGGTATCCAGCCGTAGTCGCTGTCCCGGCCGACCGCCCAGTCCCGGCCGTAGCCGCCCTTGCCGGGGACCGTGCTGCTGGCGAACCAGCCCCACCAGGAGGTGACGTAGACGACCGCGGAGACCACGACGACCGAGACGAAGGCCGGCACGACGTCCCGCACCAGCGTCCACAGGTACGGCCGGCCCGCTCCCGCCAGGCGGCGCGCGCCCGCGTCCCAGAGCACCGTCAGTACGCCGAACGCGGCCGCCACGTAGAGGCCGCTCCACTTGGTCGCGCAGGTCAGGCCGACGCAGACGCCGGCCGCGATCCGGTACGGGCGCCAGCCCAGGTTCAGCCGCTGGGCGGCCGCCGCGTCCGCGACGCCGCCGAGCCGTTCGGCGATCCGGGCCCGGGTGCGGTCACGGTCCAGCAGCAGGAAGCCGAAGGCGGCGAGGATCCAGAACATCACCACCAGGTCCAGCAGGGCCGACCGGCTGAGCACGAAGTGCAGGCCGTCCACGGAGAGCAGCAGCCCGGCCACGCAGCCCAGCAGGGTCGAGCGGAACAGCCGGCGGGCGATCCGGGCCACCATCAGGACGGAGAGCGTGCCGAGCAGCGCCACCGCGAACCGCCAGCCGAACGGGTTCATGCCGAACAGCTGCTCGCCGAAGCCGATGATCCACTTGCCGACCGGCGGATGGACCACGTAGCTCGGGTCCGGCCGGTAGGGCACCGGCGCGCCCGCGATGATCTGCTCGTTGGCGCCGTCCGGCCAGCTGATCTCGTAGCCGCCGTGCCAGAGCGCGTAGGCGTCCTTGGCGTAGTACGTCTCGTCGAAGACGACCGCGTTCGGCTGCCCCAGGCCGTCGAACCGCAGGAGCCCGGCGAACAGCGCCACCACGAGCGGGCCGATCCAGCCCGCCCAGCGGCAGAGCCAGGACCAGAGGGCCTCGGGCAGGGATATGCCGAGCCGCAGCAGCAGCGGCGAGGGCGCGACCCGGTCCGGCGTCACCCCCGGGCCGTCCGGCATCGGCGGCACCAGCCGCTCGGCGAGCGGGGCCGGGGGCGCGGGCGCGTAGCCGTACCGGGACAGGCCGGACAGCCAGGCCGGGCGCCCGGACCGCGGCTGCCCGGGCCGGGGCGCGCGCGGGGACGGGACGGCGGGGGACGGCTGGTCCGTCAGGACAGGCACGCCGACGCCACCCTGCGTGCTGTGGTCTGTACCGGTAGGCGTCTCTGCCGCCGTGTCGCCGTTCATCCGCCACATCGTAGGGGCGGTTCCCACCAGGGGAACGGCTCCCTCCGAAGCTGCCCGAATCGTCACCAAAAGCGCCGGGGGCGCCGTTGCTGGAAGGATGGGGCACGTGACAGGAGTACTGGTACTGGCAGGCACCCCCATCGGCGACGTCTCGGACGCCCCGCCCCGGCTGCTCAACGAGCTCGCCACCGCGGACGTGATCGCGGCCGAGGACACCCGGCGGCTGCGCCGCCTCACCCAGGCGCTCGGGGTGACCCCGGCCGGGCGGGTCGTCTCCTACTTCGAGGGCAACGAGGTCGGCCGCACCCCCGAACTGGTCGAGGCGCTGCTCGGCGGCGCCCGGGTGCTGCTGGTCACCGACGCCGGGATGCCCTCGGTCTCCGACCCCGGCTACCGGCTGGTGGCCGCCGCCGTCGCCGCCGACGTCAAGGTGACCGCGGTGCCCGGGCCGTCCGCCGTCCTCACCGCGCTGGCGCTCTCCGGCCTGCCGGTGGACCGCTTCACCTTCGAGGGCTTCCTGCCGCGCAAGACCGGTGACCGGGCCCGCCAGCTCGCCACCGTCGCCGCCGAGCCGCGCACCATGGTCTTCTTCGAGGCCCCGCACCGGATCGCCGAGGCGCTGGCGGCGATGGCCGAGGCGTTCGGCGCCGACCGGCCCGCCGCCGTCTGCCGCGAGCTGACCAAAACCTACGAGGAGGTCAAGCGCGGCCCGATCGGCGAGCTGGCCGCCTGGGCGGCCGACGGCGTCAAGGGCGAGATCACCGTGGTCGTCGCGGGCGCCCCGCCGGCCGCCCCGCAGGAGCTGACCCCGGCCGAGCTGGCCCGCCTGGTGGCCGTCCGGGAGGAGGCCGGCGAGCGGCGCAAGGAGGCCATCGCGGCCGTCGCGGCCGAGCTCGCGCTGCCCAAGCGGGACGTCTTCGACGCCGTGGTCGCGGCCAAGAACGCGGCGGTGGCGAAGCCCTGAAAGCCGGGGGTGCCGCGGTCGGCGAGGACGCGTACCTTGGAGAGAAGGCCCCGGGTAAACACCCTTTGAGCTGAAGCTTTGGCCGTGGTTTCGGGAGCGGACCCACCCTTTCGTATAGGGATCCCCAATCCGCGTCCAAGACTTCACAAGAGGGGCATCGGCCGGGGCGTTCCGGGCATTTCCTGGTTTGGAAAGACCCAGCCGGACGAGCGTCCGGCGGGCGCTGGGAGACGGCTATGAGCGAGACGATCGGTAGCCCTCGTGGTGGTAACGCGCTGAGCGACCCCGGCCTGACCGGCCGGCCGCACTCTCCCGTCGAGACCGTCCGGGAGGCCTACTCCTTCGCGTGCCTGAGCTGCGGGTACGGCTGGGAGCAGGCGTACGACATCGAGCACCACGTGGCCCGGGACGGGCACGTCGTGTTCGAGTACCACGCCAACGGTGTCCGGGTGCCGTCGCCGCTCCTCAAGCCGACCTGCCCGGGGTGCGGTGGCCACACCGTCCGGATCATGCGCGAGGGCCGGGTGACCGTCGCCGACCAGCCCTGGCACCACGCGCCCGGCTTCTCGGCGCACGCCGAGCCCGCCGGGGCCCCGGCGGCCGCACCCGCGGCCGCCCCCGCGGACGCGGGTGCGGACCGGCCGCGCGGGCGCCTGGCCCGGCTCTGGTCGCGGCTGACGGGCTGACCACCCCGGTGGTGACGGGGCCGTTCGGGAGGTGGCGGGAGCGCCGGTGACGGGGCCGCCCGCCGGGGAAACCCGGTCGAGGGCGGCCCCCGCACGCGATTAAGCTTGCCGACCATGGCGGCCACTGCAGAGCACAGCACCACCGGGGGCACGACCCCGGCGTACTACGTTTCCACCCCGATCTACTACGTCAACGATCGCCCGCACCTGGGCCACGCCTACACCACCGTGGCGGGTGACGTGCTGACCCGCTGGCACCGCCAGCGCGGCGAGAAGGTCTGGTACCTGACCGGCACGGACGAGCACGGCCAGAAGATCCTGCGGACCGCCGAGGCCAACGGGGTCAGCCCGCAGGAGTGGTGCGACAAGCTGGTCGAGGAGGCGTGGAAGCCGCTCTGGCAGCACCTCGACATCGCCAACGACGACTTCATCCGCACCACCCAGCAGCGGCACACCGACCGGGTGCAGGAGTTCGTCCAGGACCTGTACGACAAGGGCGAGATCTACAAGGGCGGCTACTCCGGCCCGTACTGCGTCGGCTGCGAGGAGTACAAGCTCCCGGCCGAGCTGCTCGACGGCGCCGCCGAGGGCGAGAAGCTCTGCCCGATCCACAAGAAGCCGGTCGAGTGGCTGGAGGAGGAGAACTACTTCTTCCGCCTCTCCGCCTACGGTCCGAAGCTGCTGGAGTTCTACGCCGCCAACCCCGGCTTCATCGCGCCCGAGTCCGCCCGCAACGAGGTGCTCCGCTTCGTCGAGCAGGGCCTCCAGGACCTCTCGATCTCCCGCTCCACCTTCAACTGGGGCGTGCCGCTGCCCTGGGACGACAAGCACGTCCTGTACGTGTGGGTGGACGCCCTGCAGAACTACATCACCGCCGCCGGCTACGGCAGCGACCCGGAGCGCTTCGCCGAGCTCTGGCCGGCCTCCGTGCACCTGGTCGGCAAGGACATCCTGCGGTTCCACGCCGTGATCTGGCCGGCCATGCTGATGGCCGCGGGCCTGCCGCTGCCCAAGCGGGTCGTCGCCAACGGCTGGCTGATGGTCGGCGGCGAGAAGATGTCCAAGTCCAACCTGACCGGCATCGCGCCCACCGACCTCACCTCGCACTTCGGCGTGGACGCCTACCGCTACTACTTCCTGCGGGCGATCCCGTTCGGCACCGACGGCTCGTTCTCCTGGGAGGACTTCACCGCCCGGTACACCTCCGAGCTGGCCAACGACTTCGGAAACCTGGCCTCCCGGGTGGCGGCCATGGTCGGCAAGTACTTCGACGGAACCCTGCCGGCCTCCGCCGCGCACGGTGACGCCGAGCAGGCCGTCGCCGACGGGCTGGTCAAGGCCGCCGAGGCGGCCGACCGGAAGATCGGCGAGGAGCTGGACTTCGCCGGCGGCATCGCGGCGGTCTTCGAGTTCGTCAAGCAGGTCAACGGCTACCTCACCGAGCAGGAACCCTGGAAGGTCGCCAAGACCGCGTCGTCGGAGGGGGAGGGCTCCGAGGAGGCCCGGGCCCGCCTCGCGACCATCCTCTACACCGCCGCCGAGGCGCTGCGCGCCACCGCCGTCCTGCTCAACCCGGTGATGCCCGCCACCGCCGAGAAGCTCTGGGACTCGCTGGGCGCCGACGCCGCCGGCCTCGGCGCACTGTCCGCGCAGACCATCGCCACCGTGGCGGACTGGGGCCGGCTGCCCGCCGGCGCCACCGTCACCAAGGGCGAGATCCTGTTCCCGCGTCTGGAAGAGAAGCCGGCCTCCTGATGCCGAAGAACGACGACGACCGGTCGACGCCGCCGCCACTGCCCGCCCCGCTGGCGGTGGCGGTCGCCGACTCGCACACCCACCTGGACATGCAGTCCGGCACCCCCGCCGAGGGCCTGGCGCGCGCGGCGTCGGTCGGCGTCACCACCGTCGTCCAGGTGGGCTGCGACGTGCCCGGCTCGCGCTGGGCCGCCGATCTGGCGTCCCAGTTCGAGCAGGTGCACGCGGCCGTCGCCCTGCACCCCAACGAGGCGCCGCGGATCCACCTCGGCGACCCCGACGGCTGGTCCGGGCAGCGGCGCCCGGCCGGCGGCGCCGCCGCACTGGACGCCGCCCTCGCCGAGATCGACGCGCTCGCCGCGCTGCCGCAGGTCCGCGCCGTCGGCGAGACCGGCCTCGACTACTTCCGCACCGGCCCCGAGGGCGTCGAGATCCAGAAGGAGTCGTTCCGCCGCCACATCGAGATGGCCAAGCGGCACGGCAAGGCCCTGGTCATCCACGACCGCGACGCCCACGAGGACGTCATCGCCGTCCTGCTGGAGGAGGGCGCCCCCGAGCGGACCGTCTTCCACTGCTACTCCGGCGACGCCGCGATGGCCAGGACCTGCGCCGAGCACGGCTGGTACCTCTCCTTCGCCGGCCCGGTCACCTTCAAGGCCAACCAGCCGCTGCGCGACGCCCTCGCCGCCACCCCGCTCGACCGCGTCCTGGTCGAGACCGACGCCCCCTTCCTCACCCCGCACCCCTACCGCGGCCGCCCCAACGCCCCGTACCTGATCCCGGTCACCGTGCGGTCGATGGCCGACACCCTGGGGCTGCACGAGGACGAGCTCGCCACCGCCATCGCGGCGAACACGGCGCGGGCGTTCGGGTACTGACCGCACAAACGTCGGAACCGGGAAGAACGATTCTGCACACCGCACTGTCCGCGATGCTGGTTGGCATGAGTGCAGTGAGGGAGGTGGCGTTGACCGCCGAGCCGATCAACGAACCCGTCGAGGAGCGCGTCGACTGGACCCATCCGCCGGCCCAGGGCTGGACGTACGAGCAGGCCAAAGGGTTCGACCTGCCGTTCGACCGGGACCTGGTGGACGGAGCCGTCGTGGTGCGGGGGCAGAGGAAGCACTGGCACGACCAGGTGCGCGACGAGTTGTTCGTGGCCCTGCGTGGAGCACGGGTCGCGCCGTACGCGGCGAACGTGGAACGCTGCGTGCTGCTCGACCAGAACAACACCACCAAGCCCGATGTGGTGGTCTTCGACAAGACCGGCCTGGACGTCTTCGAGCTCGAATGCCTTCCGCCCGAGTCCGTGGTGCTCGCGGTCGAGGTCGTCTCCCACCACACCAGAGCGAATGACCGCTTCCGCAAGCCCGGCCAGTACGCCGAGAAGGGGATCCCGTCCTACTGGCGCGTCGAGCGCGGCCTGGACAACCTCCCGATCGTCCACGAGTTCCACCGGGACGAGGAGAAGGGCGTCTACCTGCCCGTCGCCCAGCACGAAGGAGTACTGCGGACCGTGGTGCCCTACCCCGTCGAGATCGACCTCGCGGCCGTCGTCGAACTCTGAGGGCCCGTCGCGCCCGTATCCTTGGCGCGTGAGCACCACCGACCCCACCTCTGACAGCCACCTGCTGGGCGCCGCCGACATCCGGGAGCTGGCGGCCGCGTTCGGCGTGAAGCCGACCAAGCAGCGCGGGCAGAACTTCGTCATCGACGGCAACACCGTGCGGCGGATCGTCCGCGCGGGCGGGGTGACGGCCGAGGACTCCGTGGTCGAGGTCGGGCCAGGGCTCGGATCGCTGACGCTGGCCCTGCTGGAGGTCGCGAAGCACGTCACGGCGGTGGAGATCGACCCCGTCCTGGCACAGCACCTCCCGGACACCGTCGCCGCGCGGATGCCCGGCAAGGCGGACGCCTTCGACCTGGTGTTCAGCGACGCCATGGAGGTCACCGAGCTCCCCGGGCCGGCACCGACCGCGCTGGTCGCCAACCTCCCCTACAACGTTGCCGTGCCGGTACTGCTGCACATGCTGGCGACCTTCCCCACCATCGAGCGCACCCTGGTGATGGTGCAGAGCGAGGTCGCCGACCGGCTCGCCGCCAAGCCCGGCAACAAGGTGTACGGCGTCCCGTCGGTCAAGGCCAACTGGTACGCGGACGTGAAGCGGTCCGGCGCCATCGGGCGCAACGTGTTCTGGCCCGCGCCGAACGTCGACTCCGGCCTCGTCTCGCTGATCCGCCGCGAGCCGCCCACGACCACTGCCACCCGCACCGAGGTGTTCGCGGTCGTCGACGCCGCCTTCGCCCAGCGCCGCAAGACCCTGCGCGCCGCCCTGGCCGGCTGGGCCGGCTCCCCGGCCGCCGCCGAGCAGGCGCTCGCCGCCGCCGGCATCGACCACAAGCTGCGCGGCGAGATGCTGACCGTCGAGCAGTTCGCCGCGATCGCCGAACACAAGCCCGCGAAGCCGGAGTCCGAGTGATCACCGTACGGGTCCCCGCCAAGGTCAACGTCCAGCTCGGGGTCGGCGGCCTGCGCGCCGACGGCTTCCACGACCTGGCCAACGTCTTCTTCGCCGTCGCCCTCGGCGACGAGGTGACGGCCACCGTCGGCACGCCCGGCGACGGCGTCACACTCAGCTGCTCCGGCCCCGACGCCGCCGTCGTCCCGCTCGACGGCAGCAACCTGGCCGCCCGCGCGGCCCGGCTGCTCGCCGCCCGCCACGGCCTCGCCGACCCCGACGTCCACCTGCACATCGCCAAGGCCATCCCGGTGGCCGGCGGCATGGCCGGCGGCAGCGCGGACGGGGCCGCGGCACTGGTCGCCTGCGACGCGCTCTGGGGCCTCGGCACCCCGGCCGACACCCTGCTGGAGCTGGCCGCCGAGCTCGGCTCCGACGTGCCGTTCGCCCTGGTCGGCGGCGTCGCCCTCGGTCGCGGCCGCGGCGAGATCCTCGACCCGCTGCCCGCCACCGGCACCTTCCACTGGGTCTTCGCCGTCGCCGACGGCGGCCTCTCCACCCCGGCCGTCTTCCGCGAGTGCGACCGCCTCCGCGAAGAGGCCGGCACCGGCGCCCGCGACACCGACGTCCCCACCCCCGACGCCGACCCGGCGCTGCTCGCCGCCCTCGCCGAGGGCGACGCCGTCGCCCTCGCCGGCGCGCTCACCAACGACCTCCAGCAGGCCGCCCTCTCGCTGCGCCCCTCACTCGCCGCCACCCTGCGGGCCGGCACCGAGGCCGGCGCGATCGGCGCCCTGGTCTCCGGATCCGGCCCCACCTGCGCCTTCCTCACCAAGGACGCCGACGCCGCGGCCGCCGTCGCCGAGGCGCTGCGGGCGTCCGGCACCTGCCGCACCGCGCACGCGACGTACGGGCCGGTGCCGGGAGCGGCGGTGCTCGGCGGGTGAGGCGTGGGGCCGGGTGTCGGTTCTCGGCGGGTGACAGCGGTGCCGGGTGTCGGTTCTCGGCAGGTGAAGCGCGGGTCAGCGGCGGCGTTGCTCGGCGGGTGAGGGGGCCCGGGGCGGCCGACTAGGCTGGGGAGATCGGGGCCTTCCCCGAAAGGGGCGCGCCGCGACACCGGGGCGGCCCCGAGACCGCCGATCCCAGGAGCGCAGCACACGTGGCCGTCAATCTCGCCACCATCGAGTCCGTCACGAAGGTCTACGGCACCCGGGCCCTCCTGGACGGGGTCAGCCTCGGCGTCAGCGAAGGGGACCGGATCGGTGTCGTCGGACGCAACGGCGACGGCAAGACCACCCTGATCCGGATGCTCGCCAAGCTGGAGGAGCCGGACGGCGGCCGGATCACCCACTCCGGCGGGCTCCAGATGGCCGTCCTCACCCAGCACGACTCGCTCGACCCCGAGGCCACCATCCGGCACGAGGTGATCGCCGACCGCGCCGACCACGAGTGGCTCGGCGACGCACGCATCCGCGACATCATCGAAGGCCTCTTCGGCGGCCTCGACCTGCCCGGCTTCGCCGACGGCCTGGACACCGTGATCGGCCCGCTCTCCGGCGGCGAGCGCCGCCGGATCGCCCTCGCCAAGCTGCTCCTCGGCTCGCCCGACCTCATCGTCCTGGACGAGCCCACCAACCACCTCGACGTCGAGGGCATCGCCTGGCTCGCCCAGCACCTCCAGAACCGCCGCTCCGCCCTCGTCTGCGTCACCCACGACCGCTGGTTCCTCGACCAGGTCTGCACCCGGATGTGGGACGTCCAGCACGGCTCGGTGCACGAGTACGAGGGCGGCTACTCCGACTACGTCTTCGCCCGCGCCGAGCGCTCCCGGATCGAGGCCGTCGAGGAGCAGAAGCGCCAGAACCTCGCCCGCAAGGAGCTCGCCTGGCTGCGCCGCGGCGCCCCCGCCCGCACCTCCAAGCCGCGCTACCGGATCGAGGCCGCCAACGCCCTGATCGCCGACGTGCCGGACGTCCGGGACAAGAGCGAGCTGATGAAGTTCGCCAACGCCCGGCTCGGCCGGACCGTCTTCGAGCTGGAGAACGTCACGGTCAAGGCCGGCCCGAAGCTCCTGCTGGAGAACCTCACCTGGCAGCTCGGCCCCGGCGACCGGATCGGCCTGCTCGGCGTCAACGGCGCCGGCAAGACCTCGCTGCTGCGCGCCATGCGCGACGCGTACGCCTCCGAGGGCGACGTGCAGCCCGCGTCGGGCGTCATCAAGGTCGGCAAGACCGTGCGCCTGGCCTACCTCTCCCAGGAGGTCGCCGAGCTGGAACCGACCACCCGGGTGCTCCAGGCCGTCGAGCAGGTGCGCTCGCGCGTCGACCTCGGCAAGGGCCGGGAGATGAGCGCCGGCCAGCTCTGCGAGCAGTTCGGCTTCGGCAAGGACAAGCAGTGGACGCCCGTCGGCGACCTCTCCGGCGGCGAGCGGCGCCGGCTCCAGCTGCTCCGGCTGCTGATGGACGAGCCGAACGTCCTCTTCCTCGACGAGCCGACCAACGACCTCGACATCGAGACCCTCAACCAGCTGGAGGACCTCCTCGACGGCTGGCCCGGCTCGATGGTCGTCATCAGCCACGACCGCTTCTTCATCGAGCGGACCACGGACGTGGTGCACGCGCTGCTCGGCGACCAGAAGCTGCGGATGCTGCCGAACGGCGTCGACGAGTACCTGGAGCGGCGCGCCCGGATGGCCGCCGCGGCCGCCGCCTCCGCCGCCGCCTCGGCCCCGGCCTCCGAGCCGGCGGCCCCCGGGCTGTCGGCCGGGGACGCGCGGGCCGCGAAGAAGGAGATGCAGAAGCTGGAGCGGCAGATCGCCAAGCTGGACGAGAAGGAGTCCAAGCTGCACGCCCAACTCGCGGAGCACGCCGCCAACTTCTCCAAGGTCGCCGAGCTGGACACGCAGCTGCGCGCCGTCCGGGAGGAGAAGGAGGAGCTGGAGATGAGCTGGATGGAGCTGGCCGAGCAGGTCTGATCCCGGCCGGCCCCCGACCGTCCGGTCCGCACGGCCCGGCGCCCGGCGCGCCGGGCCGTGCGGCGTTCTGGGGCGCGGTCGGGCGTTGTACGTGTCAAGTTCGTACCGATCGCGCTCAGTCCTGCCATGGGCCCTGCCGGTCCGACGGAGGCGGTGGCTACGATGGCTGAGGCGACTGCCGTCCCCAGGGCGGGCGGCGTGCGCCGGGTACGACTGTAGGACCGAGAAGTTGACGGTGTGTTGCGGTGCGGCGGCCTCCGGCCCGCCCCGCACACGGGGGAGAGGTGGATTACGGTGGCAGACGCGCCTGCAGGCGACGGTACGGGGACGGCCAAGCCCGACGAGACGCCGTTCTCGCTCGGTGGCGACCACAGCAGCAACAGCTGGTTCGGCTTCGGCGCCATCTTCGGCGCGGCCGACTCCGTCGTGCGCGCCGTCCAGACGAACGCAAGCGCCTCGGATCTGGTCGCCGCGTTCGGCAGCAAGAACGTCCAGGTCGAGCTGGACACCCTGACGGCTTTCACGAAGAAGATCGAGGCGCTGCTCCAGGCGATGGAGGGGTCGGCGGCCGCGCCGTACAACCTCGAGGAACAGCGGCTGCACGCGGACAACTTCGGCAAGAACTTCTCGGAGTCCACCGATCTGACGTCGGCGTACCAGCGGGCTCACAACGAGCTCGTGAACATGCACAAGGTCTTCGTGAAGCAGATCGAGGCGATGCAGAAGTCGGTCACGACGGCCGCGGCCAACTACGCGGGCAACGAGGATCACGCGACCGCCGCCCAGCAGGCGGTTGCCAAGAACTCGGGCGTCGGCACGTCCTCGGGCGGCTCGGGTTCGACGACCGGCGGGATGTGACGGTGGCACGGCGCGACATTTCGACTGACACGGGGAGCATGTGATGGCAGGCGGAACGAACTTTCAGCCCATGGAGCACGAGCAGCTCAAGGCCATGGTCAAGGACACCGAGCCGGGGAAGGTGCTGAGCCGGGGAACCCAGCTGCAGTCGGCCGGTCGTGTCCTGAAGGACCTCAGCGCGGCGCTCAAGTCCCACGTCGACGGGATCCACTGGGAGGGACCGGCCGGCGAGAGCTTCAAGGAGTGGGCCAGCAACTTCCACAAGTCGGCGGCGAAGCTCGCCGACTACTCCACTGGCGTCGGCGACGCGATGCACCAGGCGGGTGAGGCGCTCAGCACCGCCAAGACCGCCGTGCCCGAGCTGCCGAAGACCGAGATCGCCCAAGTCGCCCGGCACAAGAACCAGACGGTCCCGTACCTCCCCTCGGACTTCGAGGCCAGGTACGGCGTCGGTGCCACCGTCGACTCCGTCATGAAGCAGGGCAACTCCAACTGGGTGACCGCGGCGGAGGCGGCCGCGGCGGAGAAGAAGGTCCAGCAGGAGCACCAGGAAGCCGTCAACCAGATGGTGAAGCTGGCGCAGGCGTACGACGCCGTGACCACCAAGCTGAACGCGCTGGAGACGCCGGCGGAGTTGCAGCCGCCGGGTGAGCGCGGCCGGGGTGGTACCGAGCACATTGGCGGCGGTGACAGCGGTGGGACCGGATCAGGCGGCAGCTACCGCACCCCGCACGGTGGGTCCGTCGGCGGCGGTGGCGGCAGTTACAGCCCGCCCGTCGGCGGAGGCGGTGGCGGGGGCTCGGTGACGCCGCGTCCGCCCGCGACCGTCCCGCAGGGGCCGAGCGGTCCGGGACACGTCGACCCGACCCCGCCGCACAGCGGTCCGCAGCTGCCGTCGGACCCCGGCACGCCCACCCCGTCCCCGGGTCCGTCGTACCCGACGGACCGCCCCGGGACCGATCTCAACAGCCTGCCGCCGGCCCCGACCCTGCCCGGCCAGACCGGTCCGTACACGCCGGGCGGCCCGGGCAGCCTGCCGCCGGGGGTTCCCGGTGGCGGGCCCGGCTACCCGAACGGCCCCGGGGGCAGCGGCCCCTTCCAGGGCCCCGGGCCCGTCCCGTTCAACACCGGCGGCACCATCCAGCCCAAGAGCACCGGCCCGGGCCCGAGCAGGACGAGCACCTTCGGCGGGGGCAACCTGCAGTCGAAGAACGGCACCCCCGGCCTCCCGAGCGGCGGGACGGTCTTCGGCCGTGACGGCCAGGCGGGCCGGTCCGGCGGTGGCGGCATGAACAACCCGGGCGGGGGCGGCATGCACCCCGGCGGCGGTCACGGCGGCGGTGCCGTCGGCGGCGGTTCGCGCGGTCGTGGGCTGACCTCGACCGGCGGCGGTACGGTCGGCGGCCGCAAGGGGCCGACCGCGAGCGGCGAGTTCACGCCGGGCGGCACGGGCCTGCGCAACCGGGCCGGCGCCGCCGGAGCCGAGGGCGGGTCGCGTTCGGGCCAGAACGGCATGATGGGCGGCCCCATGTCGGGCGGCGGCACGGGCAAGAACGAGCGGGAACGCCGCAACCGGGCCGACTACCTGCACGAGGACGAGGAGACCTGGACCAGCGGTACGCCGCAGAGCAACCCGAACGTGATTGAGTAGGACTGCAATGGCTGCCCGGCCACTGGGTTCATCCCGGTGGCCGGGCAGACCTGTCCGGGGCGCGGTCCTCGGCCGACGGGGAGAGCGACGAGGGAGCTGTGATGCGGCGAACTGACATGTGGGTGCGTGGTCGGGGGTTCGCCGCGGCGCTCCTGGCTGCTGGTGTGGTTGCCGGACCGGCGGTGGCACCGGTGGCCGCGGATGATTCGATCCGTGGTCAGCAGTGGCACCTGGATGCCATGCACGCACCGGAGATGTGGAAGACCACCAAGGGTCAGGGCATCACGGTCGCGGTGATCGACAGTGGTTTCATGCTTGATCACCCGGATCTGGTGGGGCAGTTCCTGCCGGGCAAGGACTTCAGTGGCCTCGCCGGCGGTGTCGGGGGCTTCGTCAACGAGCACGGCACCGAGATGGCCAGTCTCATTGCGGGGTCCGGCAAGGGCAAGGGCGGCAATGGTGCGTATGGCCTTGCTCCAGGCGCCAAGCTTCTTCCGCTGAGGATCAAGACCGGTGCCGGCGGGAATACGGTCAGCTCGTCCGAGTTCTTCGACCAGATGGCTCAGGCCATTACGTACGCTGCTGATCAGGGAGCCAAGGTCATCAGCATCTCGCAGGGCGAGGCTGCGGATTTCGCCTCCTCCGATGACGTGGCCAAGGCCAACACCGCCATTGCGCAAGCGCGGGCCAAGGGCTCGTTGGTGGTCGCCAGCGTCGGGAACTCCGGTCAGACGGACAACGCGGTGGAGTACCCCGGGGCGCTTCCCTACGTGGTCGGGGTCGGTGCGGTCGACCAGAACAGCACGACCACGGCCGAGTCGGAGCGGGGACCGCAGGTTGATCTCGTGGCGCCCGGAATCGACATGGTTGACGCCTGCCCGGGCGGGTCGGGCTACTGCAAGGGGCACGGAACGTCGGACGCCACCGCGATCGTGTCCGCATCGGCGGCGCTGCTCTGGTCCGTGCATCAGGACTGGACGGCGAACCAGGTCCTGCGGGTGCTCATCAACACGGCCGGCAAGCCGACCGACGGATCGCAGCGCACCGATGCCGTCGGCTATGGCACGGTTCGCCCGCGGATCGGGCTGACGACTCCGGGCGACCCGGGCCCGGCGGACGTCTACCCGATCCCCGAGATGCAGGCCGGGACCCCTTCCGCTTCCCCGTCAGCGGCGGCGTCCTCGCCGGCGACTTCCCCCTCGTCGGCCGCGCCGTCGGGCTCGGCGTCGGCCGGCGCCGGTGCCGCGCCGAGCGCGGGCAGCACGCCGGCGGGTGTGCCGTCTTCGCCGTCACAGGCCGACAAGGCGTCGGACTCGGGCAGTTCGCTGCCGATCGTCGCCGCGGTGGTCGGCGGGCTGGTGCTGGTGGCGGGGGTGGTGGTCTTCGTGCTGCGGCGGCGGGCGTCCGGCTCCCGGCAGCCCGCGGTCGAGGCCCCGCCGATGCCTCAGCAGACCGGGCCGGGTGTGCCGCCCGGGCCGCCCGGGCCGCCGTCGTACGAGCCGCCGGCTCCGCCGAGCGACAACCCGTACGCGCGGTAGGGGCGCTGCGACCGCCCGGTCACCGGATTCACCCGGTGGCCGGGCGGCGCCGTTCCGGGGGCGGGTCGGACGGCGCACGGCGCCGGGCGCAGGCGCGGCAGAGGACCGGCGTGCGCGGGCGGGGTGTGCGCGGGTGTCACCCGGGTGGGCGCTGTTGCGAGGGTGGGCCGGTCGCCAGGGTGGCGGTATGGATACGCAGGACGCCCGGCGGGCGGCGCAGTTGCGGAGGGCCGCGGCGGCGGCGCTGATCGGTACGGCAATCGAGTTCTACGACTTCTTCATCTACGGGACGGCGGCCGCGCTGGTCTTCGGGCCGGTGTTCTTCCCCGGACTGGGCGCGGTGGGTGCGCTGTTGGCGTCGTTCTCGGTGTACGCCGTGGCGTTCCTGGCGCGGCCGCTGGGGGCGGTGGTGTTCGGGCACTTCGGGGACAGGCTGGGGCGGAAGGCGACGTTGGTGGTGTCGCTCTTGCTGATGGGGTTGTCGACGGCGGTCGTGGGGGTGCTGCCGGGCTACGGGGTGTGGGGGTGGTGGGCGCCGGTGGCGCTGGTGGTGTTGCGGGTGTGCCAGGGCGTCGGGCTGGGCGGGGAGTGGGGCGGGGCGGCGCTGCTGATCGCGGAGAACGCGCCGGCCGGGCGGCGCGGGCGGTACGGGGCGTTTCTGCAGCTCGGGCCGACGCTCGGGTTCGTGCTCGCCAACGGGGTGTTCCTGGGGCTGCAACTGGCGCTGGACGAGCGGGCGTTCCAGGGGTGGGGCTGGCGGGTGCCGTTCCTGGCGTCGCTGGTGATGGTGGCGGTGGGGCTGTTCGTGCGGCTGCGGCTGGAGGAGACGCCGCTGTTCGCCGCGGAGGCCGGGCGGGTGCCGGAGCGGCCGCCGGTGGTGGAGGTGTTGCGCGGGCACTGGCGGTCGGTGCTGGTCGGCTGCGGGGTGATCACCGTGGGGTACGCGATGTTCTACCTGACCACGACCTTTGCGCTGGCGTACGCGACGACCGGGCTTGGGGTGTCGAGCAGGCTGGTGCTGTCGATGCTGCTGGCGGGCGGCGTGGCGATGGGCGGGACGGTCTGGGCGAGCGCCCGGGGCAGCGACGGATGGGGGCGGCGGCGGACGTTGCAGGTGGCGACGGGGCTGGTGTTGCTCTGGTCGCCGCTGCTGTTCCCGCTGTTGGAGACGGTGCGCCTGCCGCTGATGTTCGTGGCCCTTGCAGGGTCGATGGTGGTGCTGGGGTGTCTGTTCGGGCCGGTGGCGGCGTACCTGCCGGAGCTGTTCCCGACCCGGGTGCGGTACACGGGGGCCGCGCTCACGTACAACCTGGGCGGGGTGGTGGGCGGGGCGACCACGCCGCTGGTCGCGACGAGGCTGACGGACACGTACGGCACGGCGGAGCCGGTCGGCTGGTACCTGGCGGCACTGGGGGTGGTGGCGCTGTTCTGCCTGCGGCTGCTGCCGGAGACCAGTGGCACGGACCTCGCGGTGGCCGGGGCGGACGGCGGACGCCGCCGGGCGCCCGTTCTGGGGGCGGATCCGGCGGCGTAGCCCGCGGGGGTGGGGCCGGGGCCGCGTGGCCTCCGGGGAGCGGGTCAGGCGGCCTGGGCGGCGCGGCCGGCCAGCAGGGTCGCGGTGTGCTGGGCGACCCGGCCGCCGAGGTGCTCGGCGGTGGCGATGTCGGCCTTGTGCACGGTGTCGGTGCCGCCGTCGGCGGGGGTGGAGGCGGCGGCGCCCGCGAAGAAGCCGAGGCGGTTGAGGTCGTCCTCAGTACCGGCGGAGGAGTTCCAGCCGGGCTTGAGGCCCAGGTTGACCCAGCTCATGCCGTGCTGGGCGGCGAGGGTCTGGAAGAAGCCGAGGGTGCCGGCCTTGTCGCCGCTCTTGGAGGCGGAGTTGGTGAAGCCGGCGGCGACCTTGTCCAGCCAGGCGTCGCCGAACCAGCGCTTGCTGCTGGCCTCGGCGAAGGTGTGGAAGGCGCCGGAGGCGGTGCCCATGTAGGTGGGCGAGCCGAAGATGATCGCGTCCGCGGCGTCGAGCCGGGCCCACTGCTCGTCGGTGATGGTGTCGACGGCGACGGAGACGACCTCGGCTCCGGTGGCGGCGGCCCCGCGGGCGACGGCCTCGGCTATCACGGCGGTGTGGCCGTAGCCGGAGTGGTAGGCGATGGCGACGGTCGGGCGGATTGCGGTCATGGCGGGTGCTCCTCGCGGAAGGGCGGACGGAAAGAGCCGAAAGCGGCAGGCGGGGCAGGGGTGGAGCGGGGCAACAGGAGGCGGAGGCCGCCGTGCGGCCGCCGCGGTCTCTAATATAGACCAGGTCTCTATTGGTTACCAAGGATGGATGGGAGACCTACGGCTACCCTGGGGGGCATGACGACGAACGAGCAGGTGCCGGCCGGGTCCGAGCAGGACCAGGCGTGCGACGTCTTCGCTCAGCTCTGTCCGAGCAGGGACGTGTTCGCCGAGCTGGCGGACAAGTGGTCGCTGCTGATCCTGATGGGCCTCGACCAGTGCGGTCCGCAGCGGTTCTCCGAGCTCCAGCGCGCGGTGGGCGGGGTCAGCCGGAAGATGCTCACCCAGTCGTTGCGCTCGCTGGAGCGGAACGGGCTGGTGCGGCGCACCGTCCATCCGGAGATCCCGCCGCGGGTGGTCTACGACCTGCTGCCGCTCGGCCGGCAGCTGGCCGGGCTGGTGGTGCCCGTCGGACGCTGGACGGAGGAGCACGCCCCCGTCATGCTGGCCGCGCGCGAGGAGTTCGACCGCGTGCACACCGGGGATTGAGAGGGGCGGACCGGCTCCGGGGGCGGGGCCGGGAGCCGATTTCCCTTCCCGGTCGTCGGCCGTGTAATGTCTTCCTTGTTCGAGCGAGCGAGTGAGCAAGCGAGAACAGCAGGGAACAGGCCCCTATAGCTCAGTCGGTAGAGCGTCTCCATGGTAAGGAGAAGGTCTGCGGTTCGATTCCGCATGGGGGCTCAAGTGAAGGACCCTCGCCCAACGGCGAGGGTCCTTTTCGTTTTCTGGTCCGCGCGCCCGGACCGGCGCCGTCGGCGAGGCGGCCTAGCGGGCCGGGCCCGGAATGCGCTGTGATGGTGCGTCATCGGCCGCCCGCCCCACCGGGTGCGGGCGCGGGCCGGACCCCGACCGGGAGGGCGTCATGGGTGTTCGACTCGTGGTGGCCGACGACCACCGGCTGCTGGCCGAGGCGCTGGCCACCGCACTCCAGCTGCGCGGCCACCGGGTGCTCGCGGTCGGCTCGCCGGCCGGCTCCGCGGCCGACATGGTGGCCGGGCGCCGGCCGGAGGTGTGCCTGCTCGGGGTGGCCGGGCCGGGTGAGCCGGGAGCCTTCGACGTGCTGCGCCGGATCCGCCGGGAGCGGCCCGAGGTGGCCGTCATCGTGCTCGGGCCGGTCGGTGAACTACGCGGTGTGGCGGGCGCGTTCGCGGCGGGCGCGGCGGGGTACGTGCCCAGTGACGAGCGGATCGAGGTGGTCGAGCGGGCCATCGCGCGGGCCCGGGCCGGGGAGGCGGCGGTCGCCGTGGACGTCCTGCGCGGCGCCTTCGACCAACTGCTCTGCCCGGCGGCCGAGTCGGACGACGAGGCGGTCCGGTTGCTGCGGCTGCTGACCCGCCGTGAGGTCCAGGTGCTGGCCCGGATCGCGGACGGCGAGGACACCGCGGCGATCGCCGCCGGGATGCGGATCGCGGCCAGCACGGCGCGGACGCACGTCCAGCGGGTGCTGATGAAGCTCGGCGCGCGGACCCGGCTGGAGGCCGCGGCGGTGGCGGCCCGGACCGGGCTGCTCGACCGGGTGGCCCGGGACTGAGCGGCGGGGCCGAACGGCACGGGGCCGAACAGTGCGGGACGGAACGACGGGCCCGGGGCGGCGGGGCCGGCCGGGGGCGGGCGGCGGTCCGGAGCACTCCCGGTGGCCAGGGAGAATAGGCCCCAGTCGTACGTCACCGATGGCCCGCCGAGGCGGCGGACCATCGCCCGCTGGAGGTCGCATCATGAGTAAGTACCTGGTCACGGGTGGCGCCGGATATGTCGGCAGCGTCGTCGCCGCCCACCTGTTGGAGGCCGGGCACCAGGTGACCGTCCTGGACGACCTCTCCACCGGTTTCCGGGAGGGCGTGCCGGCCGGTGCCGAGTTCGTCCGGGGCCGGATCCAGGAGGCCGCCGCGG